>JBHEPC010000304.1:0-13220 GCA_046260475.1 Candidatus Krumholzibacteriia bacterium
CTACTTCCTGGGCCTGTGGCTGGCCGGGCACGGCCTGCACCTGCGGCCGGCGCTGCTGCTGGGGCTGGTGTTCATCATCGTGGCGGTGCAATCGATCAGCCTGGGCCTGATCGCCGAGCTGGTGGTCGCGGGCCGCCGTCCGGAGGCCGCCTTCCGGATCGCACGGCGTGTCTGAGACCGCGCGCAACGGGCAGGAGGTGGCGCTGCCGCCCCTGGCGGTGCTGGTGGTCAACTGGAACGGCCGCGACGTGCTGCCGGACTGCCTGCGCTCCCTGGCCGAGTCCCGTTACCCGGGTCTGCGCCTGCTGATGGTCGACAACGCGTCCGGCGACGGCTCGGTCGCCTGGGTGCGCGCCCACCACCCGCAGGTGGAGATCGTCCAGACCGGCGCGAACCTGCGCTGGGCCGGGGGCAACAACGTGGGTTTGCGCCACCTGGCGGCCACCGGCTGGCGGGGCCTGGTCCTGCTGCTGAACAACGACACGGTCGTCCCCGAGGGCAGCCTCGGCCGCCTGGCCGGGGCGGTGGTTCTGCGTTCGGAGGCCTGGGCCGCCACGCCGCGCATCTGCTACGCCAGCGATCCGGCCCGGGCCTGGTACGACGGCGGCCTGGTGGGGCCGTGGACCGGCTGGGTCCGGCACGCGGGCATCCGCAAGCTGACCGGGCGGCTGCGCAACGAGGAGCATTTCGTGGGCTGGGGCACCGGCTGCGCGCTGCTGCTGACGCCGCGGGCGCTGCAGGTGATCGGCGAGTTGGACGAGCACTTCCACTTCTACGGCGAGGACACCGACTACTCCCTGCGCATCCGGCGGGCGGGCGGGCGCATCCTGCACGTGCCCCGGGCGCTGGTCCTGCACAAGGTCAGCGCCTCGGTCGGCGGCGGCACCAGCCCCCGCAAGGCCTGGCTGCGCAGCCGCAGCCACGTGCGCCTGCTGCGCAAGCACTGGCGCCGGTGGACCTGGCCGCTGCTGATCCCCTGCCAGTTGGCCTTCCTGACCGGCCACGCCTGCTGGCACCTGTGGCAGGGGCGGCCGACCACCGCGCTGGCGGTGTGGCAGGGGGTCCTGGACGAGTTGACCGATCGGCCCTACGCCGCCGGCTGAGGGGCGGCCCGGGGACGGCGGTGGACAGCCGGCCTCCCGCGGTGATATCATGGCCGTCGTGCAATACCAATCACTTAGGACGGTCGGCGCGCCGGCCGCGCGGGGAGACCACCGTGGCCCGACGTGACAAGCGACCGACCACGCCGCCGCCGCCGTCGGTCGCGCGGCGCCTGCCCGGCCCGGCCGGCCTGTGGCGGTGGCTGCTGGTGGCCCTGGTGCTGTGGGTGGTGCTGGCCCTGCTGTACCCGGGCGCCATGTTCCGGGGCGAGGTCTTCGCCAGCAGCGACGCCGCCAACAGCGACGCCTTCACCGTCGCCGGCGACCGCTCCCTGGCCGAGGGCACCTACCCCCTGTGGAACCCCTACCTGTTCGCCGGCATGCCCAGCTTCGGCTCCCTGGCCTACATCCGCTTCCTTTACCCGCCGTCCCTGGTGCTGGACACCCTGCAGCGCCACCTGGGCTTCGCACCCCTGACCTGGCTGCTGGCCCACCTGCTGTTCGGCGGTCTGGGCATGGCCTGGCTGCTGTCCCGCTGGAAGCTGCCGGTGGCGGCGCTGCTGGCCGGGGCCGTGGCTTGGCTGCTGCTGCCGAAGGTGGTGGCCTGGGGCGTGCACGGGCACGGCTCGAAGCTGGGGGCGGCCATGTACCTGCCCTGGATCGTGGGCTGGGCCTGGCGGGTGTTGGACGGGCGCGGCGCCCGCGCCGTGGCCATGACCGGCCTGCTGCTGGGGCTGCAGCTCCTGCGCGGCCACGTGCAGATCACCTACTACACCCTGCTGTGCGTGGGCTGGCTGGCGGTGTGGAACGCCCTGTGGCCGCTGGACTCCCAGGCGGCCGCCGCGGCCGCGGCCGTGCGCTCGGTGCGCTGGCGGCGGGCCGGCCTGGTCCTCTGCGGCCTGGGCATCGGCTTTTTGATCGGCGCGATCCTGCTGGTGCCGCAGCACCAGTACGCCGGCATCTCCATCCGCGGCCAGGACACCGCCGGCGGCGGCGGCGTGGGCCTGGACTACGCCACCGGCTGGTCCCTCGCGCCCCTGGAGGTGCCGACGTTCGTGCTGCCGGCCGCCGCGGGCTTCGGCAAGGCCACCTACCTGGGCGCCAGCCCCTTCAACGACTACCCCAACTACCTGGGTGTGCTCCTGCTGGCGCTGGCCTGGGCGGCCTGGGGTCCACGCACCCGCAGCCTGGTGGCGGCCCTGGGCGCGATGGCGTTGCTGGCGGTGCTCGTCTCCTTCGGCGACCAGGGCTTCGGCCTCTACGAGCTGCTGTACCGGTATCTGCCCTTCTTCAACAAGTTCCGCATTCCGTCGATGATCCTGGTGCTGGTGGCCTTCGCGGTGATCGTCCTGGCGGCCCGGGGGCTGGGCGCCTGGCGCGACGGCGCGGTGCCCGCAGGGCGGCCCCTGGCGCTGCCGGCGGCCCTGGGCCTGGTGGGCCTGGTGATGCTCCTGGGCGGCGCGGGCGGCCTGGCGCGCGGAGCCCACGCCGGCCTTCTGCAGACCCTGGCCGAGGCCACCGGACGGCAGGCCCCGCAGGTTTTGCTGGACGAGGCCTGGCTCCTGCACCGCGCCAGCCTGATCCGCATCGGCCTGGTGCTGCTGACCGCGGCCGCGGCCCTGTGGTATTCCGTGCGCAGCCCCGGCTTCCGCCGCCACGGCATGGCCTGGGTGCTGGCCGCCCTGGTGGCGGTGGACCTGGCCGGGGTCGACCGCCTGGTGGCCCATCCCGAACGCGGCCTGCAAGACGTGGTGCGCGACGCGTCCGGGCGCGGGGTGCTGGCCCCGGCCGCGGCCCTGGGCCGGCGGCCGGCCGCCGAGCGCGGCAGCGTGGCCCCGGGTCCGGCGGCGGCTGAGCTGCGCCAGGCCGTGGGCCACGACCGGGTCTGGCCCCTGGGCAGCCACGGCCAGCGCAACACCTGGATGGCCGACGGCGTGCGCTCGCTGGGCGGCTACCACCCGGCGAAGCTGGCCGCCTACGAACAGATCCGCAAGCGGTTGTACGGCGACCCGCCCGCCGCGCGGCTGGCCGCCTGGCTGGGCGCCACGGTGGTGGCCTTCGACCAGCCCTTCGCCCCGGGCGACGTCCAGTATCTCGACGGCCTTGGCACCGACCTGGACCCGGCGCCCCTGCGGGACGGCCGGCCGGCCTTCTATCGCAACAAGGCGGCCCTGCCCCGCGCCCGGCTGGTGGACGCCTGGCGGCCGGCCGCGGCGCTGCCCGGCGGCGGCGCCCTCGAGCCGTTCCTGGACGCGGTCCAGGCGGGCAGGGTGTCGGTGGCCGACACCGTGACTCTGGCCGCCCCGCCCGACCCGGCGCCGCAGCCGGCCGGCGGTCCGCTGCCGGTGCCCGAGTTCGTGGCCGACGGCCTGAACGAGGTCGTCCTGCGCACCGACGCGCCCGTGCCGGCGGTGCTGGTGCTGGCGGACATGCTCGCTCCCGGCTGGTCGGTGGAGGTGGACGGCCGGCGCCGGCCGCTGCTGGCGGCGGACCTGGTGCTGCGGGGCGTGGCCCTGGAGGCGGGCAGCCACACCGTCCGGTTCTCGTACAGCGACCCGTCCGTGCGCGCGGGCCTGGGCCTGTCTTTGACGGGGGCGGCCCTGGTCGCCGTGCTGTTGCTGGTGCCGCTGCTGCGGCGAAGGCTGGGCCGAAAGGGCGCCGCCGCCGGCGCCGCCGAAGGATCCGACCATGCGTGATTGCCATGCCCAGCCGGGTGAGCTGCCCCCGATCCGCCACGCGGTGGTGGTGGTGCCCACCTACAACGAGGCCGAGAACGTGGGCCGCCTGCTGCCGGCGATCCTGGCCCGGGACCCGCGCCTGACGGTGCTGGTGGTGGACGACAACTCGCCCGACGGCACCGCCGCCGTGGTCAAGGGCCTGCCGGACTTCGGCGGCCGCATCGGCATCCTCGAGCGCCCGGGCAAGGCGGGCCTCGGAGCCGCCTACCGCGCCGGCTTCAGCTGGGTCCTGGCCAACACCGACTGCGACGCGGTCTTCGAGATGGACGCCGACTTCAGCCACCAGCCCGAGGCCCTGGACGAGTTCCTGCAGCAGATCGAGCTGCACGACGTGGTGCTGGGCAGCCGCTACCTCGACGGCATCACGGTGGTGAACTGGCCGCTCAGCCGCCTGATCCTCTCGGTGGGGGCGAACATCTACGCGCGGCTGGTCACGGGCATGCCCATCAAGGACTGCACCGGCGGCTTCAAGTGCTTCCGGCGCGAGGCCCTGGAGGCCCTGCCCCTGGACGGGGTCAAGAGCGACGGCTACTCGTTCCAGATCGAGCTGAACTACCACTGCTGGCGGCGCGGGATGCGGATCAAGGAGATCCCCATCATGTTCGTCGACCGGCAGGTGGGCGTGTCCAAGATGTCGCGGCGCATCATCGTCGAGGCCATGTGGATGGTCTGGGCCCTGCGCGTGCGGCGCATTCCCTGAACGAACGGCGGACCCGGCGCACCGTGAAGCTGGCCATCGTCATCGTCAACTACAACACGAGCGCCGACCTGGCGCGGTGCCTCGCCTCGCTCGCCGCCGACGCGCCCGCCGCCCCGCACCGGGTGGTCGTGGTGGACAACGCCTCGCAGGACGACGGCCTGGCCGACGTGGAGCGCCGCTTCACGGACTGCATCTGGATCTGCAACTCCGAGAACGCGGGCTACGCCCGGGGCTGCAACCAGGGCATCGCCGCCGTGGAGGCCGAGTACTACCTGGTGCTGAACCCGGACGTGGTGGTGCTGCCCGGATCGCTGGACGCGCTGCTGGCCTTCGCCGACCGCAACCCGCGCGCAGGCATCGTCGGGCCGCAGCTGCTGAACGAGGACGGCACCGTCCAGGACTCGTGCCGCCGTTTCTACACCTTCCGCACCCTGCTGCTGCGGCGCACCTTCTTCGGCCGCCTGTTTCCCGACAGCGCCACCGTGCGCCGCCACCTGATGAAGGACTTCGACCACCGCTCGGCCCGGCCGGTGGACTGGATCCTGGGCGGCTGCCTGCTGGCGCGGCGCGAGGCCGTCGCCCGCACCGGCCCCATGGACGAGCGCTTCTTCCTCTACTTCGAGGACGTGGACTGGTGCTACCGCATGTGGCAGGCCGGGTTCGAGGTGGTCTACACCCCGGACGCCCGCTTCGTGCATCGCCACCGCCGCGACAGCGCCCGCGGCCGCTTCAACCGTTCGTTCTTCCTGCACCTGGCCAGCCTGATCTCCTTCTACGAGAAGTGGGGCATGGTGGTGTGGCTGCTCAAGAAGTGGCGCGAGCCCCTGCTGCTTTTCCTGCTGTGGCTGCTGGACCTGGTGGGGCTGGCCGCGGCCTTCGGCCTGGCCTACGGCCTGCGGGCGTTGCTGGGTGACCGTTTCGCCGAGCCCCTGTATCCGTTCGCCGAGTACCGGCCCCTGCTGCTGTTCGCCCTGGTCCTGGCCACGGCCACCTTCCTGCTGGCGGGGCGGTACCGGTCCGCGCGCCTGCGCGGCCGCCGCTCGCTGGGCGAGCACCTGCAGCAGGTGGGCGTGCTGGCGGTGCTGCTGCTGGCGGCCACCTACCTGGGCCACCTGGACGTGATCAGCCGCGCGGTGCTGCTCCTGTTCATCCCCCTGCTGACGGTGCTGACGGCCCTGGGCGACCGCCTGGTGGACGCCGGCCGGCAGCGCCTGGAGCGGGGCCGCCTGTCCCTGGAGCGCACCCTGCTGGTGGGTCCGCCGGCGCTGCTGGACCCGTGGCTGGCCAGGGCCGGCGACCTGGCGGCCCAGGGCATCGACATCGCGGGCTACCTGGCCGACCCGCCGGACGCGGGCGCCCTGCCGCCCCTGGCCGGAGGCGTGCCCTGGCTGGGGCCGGTGGACACGGCGCCGGCGGTGGCCGAGCGCTACCGCATCTCCCAGGTGGTCTTCGGCGCGCTGCCTGCGGCCGCCGCGACCCCCTGGTTCACCCTGGGCGCCCTGCGCCGGCTGCGGGTGCGCCTGCGCTGGTTGGGCGACGGGGTCTGGTTGCTGGCCGCGGCCACCCGGGCCGAGACCTTCGGCGGGGCGCCCAGCGCGGTGCAGGAGGTCTGGGGCCGGCGGGCCCTGGCCGCGGGACTGCGCCGCGGCGCGGGTGTGGCGGCGGGCCTGGTGCTGGGCAGCCTGGGGGCCTTGCCCTGGTTGTGGCTGCGCCTGGGCCCCCTGCGGCGGGGCGCGGCGGTGCGCCAAACGGTGGGCGTGGGCGACGCCTGGGGCCACACCCTCGAGGTGCCCCTGGTCACCACGCCCTCAGGGCGGGTCCTGTCCCTGGGTTGGCAGTGGCCCCTGGCGCGCCTGCTGCTGGGCGGACGGTTGGCCGTGTGGGGCAGCCGCGCCGCCGTGGGCGGGGCGCCGCCGCCGCCCCGGGACGCGGCGGGGGTGCTGGCCTTCTGGCGGGACGATCCGGCGCCCCCGGGGTTGACCGGCGATTGGGCCGCGACGGCGGCGGCCGGCGCCGGGCGCGTGCGCCAGGTCCTGGCGCGGCTATGGCGGGATCCGGGCGGATTCGGTAACCTCGACGCGATGTCCGCGCAGACTGGGGCGCGGGCCGGCCAGGGCGGAGCCCCGCAGGAGGAAGGCAAAGCATGAGACACACCATCGCTCGGATGTTCATGGCGTCGGCGGCGCTGCTTTGCGCCGGCGGCGCCGCGGCCCAGACCGCGGGCGTCGAGATCACGCCGCTGCTGCGCCAGCGCACGGTCACCAGCCTGCTGGCCCACGAGGGCCGCGTCTACGCCGGTCTGGACGGCGGTGGCCTGGCGGTCTTCGCCACTGCCGCCCCCGAGGCGCCGGAGTTCTGGACCGCCGGCCGCGACCTGTCCGGCAACAACGTCACGGCGCTGGCCTTCAGCGGCCGCAACCTGTGGGTCGGCACCAACGGGGCCGGCCTGACGCGGGTCAGCGACCCGGGCGGCGAGCCCGCGTTCCGCCAGTACACCGGCAACCTCGCCGGCCTGGCCATCAGTGCCCTCGACGGCGCCGTGGTGGGCGACGCCGAGCGCGTCTGGTACGCGGTCACGGGCGCCGGCGTGGGGGTCGTCACCAACGGCATCGCCGGCGCCACCTACACCGCCGAGCGGGACGGCCTGATCGCCAACCAGGTGGCCGCCATCGCCGTCGGCGCCGACGCCGTCTGGTTCGGCACCGCGGTCGGCGTCTCGCGCTTCGCGGGCAACGTCTTCAGCGACGCCAACGCAGGCCTGACGAACCTGGTGGTCAAAGACCTGGCCTTCGGCCCCGACGGCACGCTCCATGCCGGCGGCAACGGCGGCGTCTACACCTGGGACGAGGGTGCCGCCGCCTGGACCCTGCTGGGCAGCCCCGGCCACTCCGTCCTGCGCCTGGACTGGGTCGGCGGCGACCTGCACGCGCTCGGCCCGAACGCCCAGTCCCAGGGCGTGGTCTCCCGCTGGGACGGCGCGTCGTTCACCGGCGTGCCGACACCCCACGCCTCGGCCTTGGCCCTGGCCGGCGGCACCGAACTGTGGACGGGCGGCCGCTACGCCCTGGCGGGCATGAGCCCGTCCGCGGCCTTCGCCTGGTACGCCCGCGGCGACGGCGCCGGCAGCTGGCAGACCTGGCGCCTGGACCAGGGTTCGGTCGTCGGCAGCGCCGAGGGCCTGACCTTCGGCGCCGACGGCCGCGCCTGGGTCGGCTCCTTCACGGCCGAGGGTTTCAGCGGTCTGGGGGACGACGGCTGGACCAGCGTGTACGAACTGGCGACCGACGCCAACGACTCCTCGGGCCTGATCAACTTCAGCGCCAACATGCTGGCCATGGCCACCGACGCCGCGGGCGCCGTCTGGGTCGGGCAGTACGGCTCGGGCGGGCTGCTGCGCCACGACCCCGTGACCGGCCGGACCGATCCGGTGCGCACCACCAACAGCGGCCTGGCCGGCCGCGGCATCGTCAACCTGGTGGCCCATCCGGACGGCCCGCTGCTGGTGCTCCACGATTGGCAGGACGAGGTGAAAGTCGAGGTGCTGGTCGACCCCGCACACTGGCGGAACCCCGCCAACTGGGTGGCCCTGCCCGTGGGCGCCGGCGGCCTGGGCGACGGCCCCACCGTGTGGGACGCCTACGTGGAGCGGCCGGACGTCATCTGGTTCGCGGTGGAATCCACCGGCCTGGTGCGCTGGGACGTCAACGGCGACGCCGCCGGCCCCGGCGACCCCTTGACCTGGACCGATCCGGGCGACGACCGCTGGGACGCCCCCGTGGCCGACTTCCCGATCGTCGCCAACGACCCCAAGGCGGCCAAGGCCCTGGCCGGCGGACCCGACGGCAGCATCTGGTGCGGCGGGGACGGCGTCGTGCGCTTCTTCTACGACGCCCAGTTCAGCTACGTCTCCTCGGTGGCCGACTTCCTCAACGTCAAGCAGACGCCCCAGGTCGAGGGGCTCCTGGGCGGCGGCGTCTACGACCTGGCCGTCGGCGGGGAGGGCGACCTGTGGGTCGTGACCCTCAACGGCCTGAACCGCGTGCGCCGGGTGGATGGCGCGCCCGTGGTGGACGCCTGGCTGGACCTCATGAACTACGTGGGCAACCCCTCCTACGCCACCCTCTACTCGCCCAACGTGATCGCCCCGCTGCCCGGCTTCGTCTACCGCAAGGTCGTGGCCGACCCCGGCAGCCGCCGCGTGCTGGTCAGCGGCGACCGCGGCGCGGCCCTGATCACCCCGACCGACGGCGGAGGCACCGGCGGCGGTACGGCGCTGGCCGGCGCGTACCTGTACCCCAGCCCCTGGCAGCCCGCGACGGGCGCGCTGCTGGGCATCGGCGGCCTGGCCGCCACCGACGCCGAGCCCGCGGCGGTGGCCATCTACAACGTGGAGGGTCAGCTCGTCTACGCGGACCCGCGCGTGGTCGGGGACGAGGGGTTCTGGTCCGGCTACAACCGGGTCGGCGGGCCGGTGTCCACCGGGCTCTACGTGGTCAGGATCACCTGGCGCGGGGCGACCGCGCTGCGCACCCTGGCGGTGGTGCGGTGAGGGGCGCGGCCGCGGCCGCCGCGGTCGCACGGAGGGCACGATGAACGCCGACGGCGGCCGGGAACAGGAGCGCGCCGCGCATCCCCGCCTGCTGGTGGTCGGCGCGGGCGTGGCCGGCCAGTCCCTGGTGCGGGAGATCCAGCGCGATCGGCTGCCGGCCGAGCCGGTGGCCTTCCTGGACGACGACGAGCGCCTGCAGGGGACCGAGGTGTGCGGCCTGCCCGTGCTGGGCGGCACCGAGGACCTGGTGCGCGTGGCGCAAGAGGTCCGGGCCCAGGAGGTGCTGCTGGCCATCCCCTCGGCGGGCGGACGCCTGATCCGCCGCCTGGTGATCCTCAGCCGGCGCGCGGGCCTGCCCTTCCGCATCGTGCCGGGCCTCAGGGACATCATCCTGGGGGACGTCCACTTCTCCCAGGTGCGCGGGGTCGAGCCCGAGCACCTGCTGGGCCGCGAGTCGGTGGACTTCAACGATGCCGATGCCCGCGCCGTGGTGCAGGGCCGCTCGGTGCTGGTCACCGGCGCCGGCGGCAGCATCGGCGGCGAGCTGTGCCGGCGCCTGCTGACCCTGGGTCCCCGCGAGCTGATCCTGCTGGGCCGCGGCGAGAACAGCCTCTTCGAGATCGCCGGCGAGCTGGAACCGCGCCGCGGCGCCACCGCCCTGGTGAGCGTCGTCGCCGACGTGCGCGACCGCGCGCGCATGCAGGTGCTGGCCGGGCGCCTGCGCCCGGACCTGATCCTGCACGCGGCCGCCCACAAGCACGTGCCCCTGATGGAGGACAATCCCGAGGAGGCCGTAGCCGTCAACGTGGGCGGCACCGCCAACCTCATCGCCTTCGCCCGCGCCGTGGGGGCCGGACGCTTCGTGCTCATCAGCACCGACAAGGCCGTGCTGCCGGCCAGCGTCATGGGCGCGACCAAGAAGCTGGCCGAGCAGCTGGTGCGCCACGCCGCCGCCGCCGGCAACGGCACCCGCTTCATGACCGTGCGCTTCGGCAACGTGCTGGGCAGCCGCGGCTCGGTGGTGCCGTTTTTCATGAGCCGCATCCGCCAGGGCCTGCCGTTGCCCATCACCGACCCCCAGATGACCCGCTACTTCATGACCATGAAGGAGGCGGCCCTGCTGGTGATCGAGGCCATGGTGCTGGGCGAGCGCGGCGCCACCTACATCCTGGAGATGGGCAACCCCGTGCCCATCCTCGAGCTGGCGCGCAACCTGCTCGTGCTCTCGGGCTACGACCCCGCCGGCGGGGACGACGGCCCGGGCATCCGCATCACCGGCCTGCGGCCGGGCGAGCGCCTGCACGAGGTGCTGCACGAGCCGGACGAGGAGCTGCTGCCCAGCGGCAACCCGCTGATCCGCCGCGCCGTGCCCCGCCACGAGGACCCGTCCCGGGCGGCCGCCGCCCTGGACGAGCTGCTGGCCCTGGCCGCCGGCGGCGACATGGCCGCCCTGCGCGCCCGCCTGGCCGAGCTGCTGGACCGCCCCGCCCTGGCCACCCGCCAGGACGGCGGCTTCTAGGGCGCCGCGGTGCAGGCCGTCCTGGCCCACGAACCGCCCGACGGCTGGACCGGCCTGCTGGACGCCGACCCCGCCGCCGACGCCTGCCACTGCCCCTTCTGGATCGCCACCCTGGCCCGGCATCGCCCCGGCACGCAGCCCCTGTGGCTGACCGTCCATGCGGACGGCCGCCTCGTGGGGGGCCTGGCGGCCCTGGGCACCGCCGGTCCCTGGGGCCGGCTGGACAGCGGCCCCGACGGCACCGCCGGCGGACCCGTGGTGCGCGCGGACCTGGACCCGGCCGCGGCCGCCCAGGTGGCGCGCACCCTGCTGCAGGCCCTGACCGCCGCCCGCGGCGGCCCGCTGCGCGGCTGCGGCGTCGCCCTGAACCCCGGGCACGAGGCGCGCTGGCGCGATCTGGTGCTGGCCGACCGCCGCTTCCGCCGCCTGCCGGTGCCGGCGGCGGTGCTGGACCTGGGCGGCGGGGCCGAGGCGGTGGCCGCCCGCTTCCGCAAGAGCAAGCGCAACGAGCGCAACCGCGGCCTGCGCCGGGGCTGCGAGGTCGCCGTCACCGCCGCCGACGCCGACCTCGCCGCCTGGCACCGCCTGCACCACGCCGCCTGCCGGCGCTGGGGCACGGCGCCGCTGCCTCTGGACCTGCTGCGCGACCTGCTGCAGCGCGCGCCCGCGGCCGACGGCGGCAGCGCCTTCTTCACCTGCGTGCGCTGCGAGGGCCGCGTCGTCGGCGGCCACCTGAACCTGCACCGCGGCGACGGGGTCACCGCCTGGAGCGGCGTGACCGATCCCGCCGTGGCCCGCACCCACTTCCCCTCGACCCTGGCGGTGTGGGGCGATGTCGAGGAGGCCTGCCGCCGCGGCGCCCGCTGGCTGGACCTGGGCTCCAGCGGCGGCATCGCCTCGCTGGAAGAGTTCAAGCGTACCTTGGGGGCCGAGACCCGCGAGCGGGGCTGGTACCTGGCCGAGAGCCTGCCCCGCCGGCTGCTGCGCAGCGTGGCCGACGGTCGCCGCGGCGCAGCCCGCGGGCGCTGGCACGACCCCGGGCAGCGGGCATGAGGCGGGCGCCATGAGGTTCTTCGGCGCCGCCCTGCGCATCCTGCTCAGCCGGATCGGCCAGGTGGCGGCCAACGCCGCGGTGGTGGTGGTGGTGGCGCAGACCCTCGGTCCGGTGGGGCAGGGGCATTACAGCCTGACCATGGCGGCAGCCCAGCTCGCGGCGGCGCTGCTGGCCTGCGGCATGGGCCTGGCCGCGGTGCCGCCCCTGCGCCAGGATCGGGTGCCGGCCCGGCGCATGGTCACGGCCCAGGCCCAGTGGACGGCGGCCATGGGCGTCGTCCTGCTGCTGGCCGCCTGGTGGACCACCGGCGCGCCCGCCCCGTTCCTGGCCGAGCACCTGGGCTGGGCACCGGGGCTGGGGTTCGCGGTGGCGCTGGCCGGGGCGGGGCTGCTGACCTTCGAGATCTTCTCCTACGACCTGCTGGCCCGGGGCCGCCTGGTGGTCGGCGCCGCCGTCAACGGCTGGCGCGCCTTCGGGCACCTGGCCCTGGCGGCGGGTCTGGCCGGCGCGGGCGTCCTGGGCTTCGGCCTGGCCGTGGGCGCGTTCGCGGTTGCCCAGGCGGCCGGTGCGGCGGTGCTGGTGGCGGTGCTGGTCCGGGAGGTGTCGCGGCCCCGGCGGCACGCACCCATGCGGGCCGGCGCGGCGGACGAGGCCCTGCCGGCGGACCTGCACCGGCGCAGCCTGCGGGGGCTGATCCGCTGGAATCTGCGCCGCGGCTGGGTGGGCCAGCTCTCGGCCGTCGCCTACTTCCTGCTGCTGCGCCTGGACCAGGGCCTGGTGGCCCACTTCCACGGCGCGGCCGAGGTGGGGATCTACTCGGTGGCCGTCTACGCGGGCGAGATGCTCTGGCTGCTGCCGGGCGCCATGACGCCGCTGCTGGTGCACACCTCCGCCGCTTCGGCCGCCGACCCCACCCGCGACCGCACCGCCTCGCGGGCGCTGCGCGCGGGGCTGCTGGTGACCCTCGCCGCGGCGGTGCCCCTGTGGCTGGTGGCCAACCCGCTGCTGGCCCTGCTCAAGGGGGGCGAGTTCGCCGCCGCGGGCCCGGCTCTGCGGGCGCTGCTGCCGGGCATCGTGGCCTTCGCCCCGGGCGCCGTGCTCGCGGGCGACTTCATCGGCCGCGGCAAGCCCCACTGGAACACCCAGGCCTCGTTGCTGACGCTGGCGGTGAACGTGGTCGCGGGCCTGCTGCTGATCCCGCGCCACGGGGCCACCGGGGCGGCCTGGGCCAGTTCCCTGGCCTACGCCTGCGGCTCGGCCCTGATGATCGCCCGCTTCCGCCTGGCCACGGGCCTGAGCCTGCGCTCGGGCCTGCGGCATCGGCGCCCCTGAGCGCTCCCGAGCGCCGCACCGCCCCGGCTCGCCCCGCCGATCGCCCCTGGACACCGGCCAACCCCCGCCATCGCCCCGCGTTCTTTGGCCTTCTTTTCGTATCTAAAAAAAATGGGTTATTCCTCGAAAACCCGGTTGACACCCGGGTGGGTCATGGATATTGTGCGGTGGTACCCAGTGGTGATCAGTGGCCAAAAGTGGTGAAACTCGAGTGGTGGGAGTGGCGGG
>JBHEPC010000316.1:0-6970 GCA_046260475.1 Candidatus Krumholzibacteriia bacterium
CCGCATCCGCATCGCCGAGACCGGCCCGCGCGGCACGATCATCACCTTCACCCTGCCGCGGACCGCGGCCTGAACCGGGGGGTCCGTCTTGGCATTCCGCATCCTGTGGGTCGACGACAACATCGAGGAGCTGCGCTCCCACCGGGTGTATCTCGGCGAGAAGGGGTACGAGGTCGACGGTGCCACCAACGGCCGCGACGCGATCGCCATGCTGGGCGAGAAGTCCTACGACGCCGTGCTGCTGGACGAGATGATGCCCGGCATGGGCGGCCTGGAGACCCTCGAGGAGATGCGCAAGGTCAACGCGCGCATCCCGGTGATCATGATCACCAAGAGCGAGGCCGAGGACCTGATGACCCGGGCCATCGGCAAGCGCATCGACGACTACCTCGTCAAGCCGGTCTCGCCCGTGCAGATCCTCTCGGCGCTGAAGCGACAATTGGAGGGGCGCAAGCTCACCGGCGAGACGGTCATGCGCGACTACATGGCCGGCTTCATGACCGTCAGCGACCGCATCGGCACCGCGGCCGACCCCGCGGACTGGGAGGGCATCTACCTGGACCTCGTGGCCTGGGGCATGGACATCTTCCAGTACTCGGACCACGGCCTGCTCTCGACCTGGTCCGACCAGATGGGCGCGGCGAACCAGGCCTTCTCCCGCTACGTGCGCCGCCGCTACCTGGACTGGGTCCGCGCCGACGGCGCCACCGGCGTCGGCACCCGGGGCGAGGCCTCGGACGCGCCGCTGCTGAGCCCGCGCCTGTACGAGACCTGGATCGAGCCCGAGGTGCGGCGCAGCCGCCAGGTCTTCTGGATCATCATCGACTGCATGCGCCTGGACCAGGTGCGCATGATCGAGCCCCTGCTGGAGGCCCTCTACCACGTCGAGCGGCGCAATTACTGGTCGATCCTGCCCACGGCGACGCCCTACTCGCGCAACGCCCTGTTCGCGGGCCTGTATCCCCTGGACATCGCCGAGGGCTACCCCCAGTGGTGGATCGGCGACCCCAACCACGAGGGCAGCCGCAACGCCAGCGAGGCCGAGCTGCTGGACGCCCTGCTGCGGCGGCTGCAGAGCCCGGCTGCCGGGCGCTCGCGCTACTACAAGGTCTCCGACGCCCGGGACACCGACCAGTTGCACCGCAACCTGGGCAGCCTCGGCGACGCACGCCTGGTCGCCGGCGTCTACAACTTCCTGGACATCATGGCCCACGGCCGCAGCCAGAACCGCATCCTCAAGGAGCTGGCGCCGGACGAGGCGGCCTTCCGCACCCTGATGCGCTCGTGGTTCGAGCACTCGAACCTGTGGGACGTGCTGCGCAAGCTGGCCCGCCGCGACTGCACGGTGATCCTGACCACGGACCACGGCTCGATGCTGTGCCAGAAGGCGCTGCAGATCCGCGGCAACCGCGACACCAGCAGCAACGTGCGCTACAAGTTCGGCGACAACCTGGGCGTGGACGAGGACAAGGTCCTGCTGATGAAGAATCCCGAGGACTACCGCCTGCCGCGCCAGGGGCCCATCGAGAACTACGCCATCACCACCGAGAACCACTACCTGGTCTACCCGACCAACTTCCACGAGTACGAGCGGCTCTACCGGGACAGCTTCCAGCACGGGGGCATCAGCCTGGAGGAGATGATCTGCCCCTTCCTCGTGCTCAGGCCGAGGTAGCGCCGTGGACGTGCACGCCCTGCCCGCGCCCGACGGCTTCCCGCTGCGCCTGGCCGTGCGCGGGCCGGCCGCCACCGCGGCCCTGGGGGCCCGCGCCGCCGGTCTGGCCGCCCCGGGCACGGTGATCCTGCTGCACGGCCCCCTGGGCGCCGGCAAGACCTGCTTCTGCCAGGGCTTCTGCCAAGCCGCGGGGATCGCCGGGGAGGTGGTCTCGCCCACCTTCACGCTGGTCAACACCTACCCCGGCCGGCCCACGGTCCACCACCTGGACTTCTACCGCCTCGGCCCGGACCACGACCTGGACGACGTCGGCGTGCCCGAGCTGCTGGACGAGGTCTGGGACGGCCGGGCCGTCGCCCTGGTCGAGTGGCCGGGGCCGCTGCTGCCGGCGTTGGGGTCGGCGCCGCGCATCGAGCTGCTGGTGCTGCCCGGCAGCGCGCCCGACGAGCGGGTGTGGCACCTGCGGGGGACGCCGGACCTGCCCGCGGGCTGGGCCGCCCTGATGGCGGAGGCGCCATGCTGAACCTGGCCCTGGACACCGCCACCGGCGCCGGGCGCTTCGCCCTGGCCGACGGGCAGCAGGTGCTGGCCTACCGTCCCGTGAACATCCAGGGCAGCTACGCCGACGCCCTCTTGCCGGTGGTGCAGCAGATGCTGGCCGCGGCCGGCCGCGACCGCACCGAGCTGACGGGCGTGGGCGTGACCAGCGGCCCCGGCAGCTTCACCGGCGTGCGCATCGGCGTGGCCACGGCCAAGGGGCTGGCCTGGGCCCTGGGCTGCGAGCTGGTGGCGGTCTCGACCCTCGCCGCCATGGCCGCGGCCCTGCTGGCGGAGGCCGATCCCGCGGTGACCACCGCGGTGCCGGCGCTGGACGCCCGCCGTGGCGAGATCTTCGCGGCGGTCTACCGGCGGCGCGGCCGCTGGGTCGAGGCGGTGCTGCCGCCGGCGGCCGCCGCCCCCGACCGCTGGTGGGCGCGGCTCGTGGCTGGGCTCGACGACCCGGGCGCCCCCGTCTATGGCGGCGACGGCACACCCCTGCTGCTGGGGCAGGGCGACGGGCTGCGGCCCGAGTTGGCCGCCCGCGGCACGCCGGCGGCACGTGACTGGTCGGCCGGCCACCCGGCCACCGCGCCGGCCCTGGCCCTGGCCATGGGCGACGCGGCGGCGGACCTGCCCCGGGTCCACCCCTTCACCCTGGTGCCCACCTACCTGCGCGTCAGCGACGCCGAGGCCAAGCGGCACGTGGACCTGACGCCCACGGCGCCCGCGCCGGACGTGCAACGCCATCGCAGCGGGCGGCAGGACCCGTGAACGCAGCGGGCACGCCCCGCGTGCGCCCGGCCGGGCCACGGGACCTGGCGGCGATCGAGGGCATCGAACGGGCCAGCTTCACCGATCCCTGGTCCCGGGACGCCCTGTCCGGGGAGCTGCTGGCCGACGGCCTGCGGCTGCCCCTGGCGGCGGAGCTGGACGGCCGGGTCTGCGGGTTCCTGATGGCCTGGCGCGTCGTGGACCAGCTCCACGTGCTGAACGTGGCCGCGGCGCCGGAGGCGCGCCGGCGGGGCGTGGGCACGGCCCTGCTGCGGGAGGCGGCGCGCCGGGCCCTGGCCGACGGCCTGGTCGAGCTGACCCTGGAGGTGCGGGACTCCAACCTGGGCGCGCGGGACTTCTACCTGCGGCACGGATTCGCCGAGACCGGGCGGCGGCCCTGCTACTACGCCGACAACGGCGAGGACGCGGTGATCATGACCGCCGCGGCCGCGGCCGTGCTCGGCCGCGCCTGAGCGGGACCGGCCGGACCGAAAACAGTTGTCCGGCGCCCCGGGGAAGCACTACCTTGGGATCCATCGAGAGCGGCGACGGCGGGCCGTTGCGCCCAGGGGCGCGACCGCCCGCGGCGCTGCCGTGTACGCAGGCAAGGAGGACGCCGTGTCCTGGTTGAACGAGGCGGCCAAGGGCATCAAGGCCCTGAGCGCCCAGAAGAAGGACATCCCGGACAACCTGTGGCGCAAGTGCCCCAGTTGCTCCGAGGTGCTCTACCACCGCGAGCTGGACCGCAACCTGTGGGTCTGCGGCGCGTGCGGCCACCACCTGCCGTTCACCACCGAGCAGTACCTCGCCCTGCTCTTCGACGAGGGCTCCTGGCAGGAGACCCACCGGGGCATCACCAGCATCGACGCCCTGGACTTCCGGGATTCCAAGCGCTACCGCGACCGCATCAAGGCCAGCATGGCCACGACCGGCAAGGAGGACGCGGTCATCACCGGCCGCGGCGAGATCGGCCGGCTGCCGGTCTCGGCCGCGCTGATGGACTTCTCGTTCATGGGCGGCAGCATGGGCTCGGTGGTGGGCGAGAAGATCGCCCGGGCGCTGCTGGACGCCCTGAAGCACCGCGAGGTGGCCCTGGTGCTCTGCCGCAGCGGCGGCGCGCGCATGCAGGAGTCGCTGCTGTCGCTGATGCAGATGGCCAAGACCAGCGCCGTGCTGGCGCGGCTGCGGCGCGAGGGCGTCCCCTTCATCTCGGTGCTGACCAACCCCACCACCGGCGGCGTGACCGCCAGCTACGCCATGCTCGGGGACATCAACGTGGCCGAGCCGGGCGCCCTGATCGGCTTCGCCGGGCCGCGCGTCATCAAGCAGACCATCGGCGGCGACCTGCCCGAGGGCTTCCAGTCGTCGGAGTTCCTGCTCCAGCACGGCCAGGTGGACCTGATCGTCGAGCGCAAGAACCTCAAGCAGACACTCGAGACGACCCTCCACTGGTTCGTCGACGGCCGGGACGTCTCGGTGCGGCGCCCCCCCCGGGGCTGAGGCCCATGGGCGTGGGGCAGCCCCGGCCGGACGGCGACGCCGCGCCGCGCAGCCACCCGGGCGAGCCCGGCATCGGGCTCGACCTGCCGCCGCCCTTCGCCGCCCCCGATCCGGACACCCGCTGGCTCTTCGCCCTGAACCGCTTCGGCATCCGGCCCGGCCTGCAGCGCATCGAGGGCCTGCTGAAGGACCTGGGCCACCCCGAGCGCGGCCTGCGGGTGCTGGTGGTGGCCGGCACCAACGGCAAGGGCAGCACCACCCGCGTGCTGGCCCACCTGCTGGAGGCGGCCGGCCTGGCCACGGCCACCTACACCAGCCCGCCCCTGCTGGCGGTGCACGAGCGCATCCGCCTGCACGACCGCAACGTGGACCCGGACGACTTCGCCCGCCGCGTGCGGGCCATCCGGCCGCTGGTGCTCAAGCACGACGCCAGCTGGTTCGAGGCCCTGACCGCGGTGATGGTCCAGATCGCCCGGGACGCTGGCGTGGACGTGGTCTGCTGCGAGGCGGGGCTGGGCGGCCGCCTGGACGCCAGCAACGCCCTGCCCGCCGAGGCGGTGCTGCTGACGACCGTGGGGCTGGACCACCAGCACATCCTGGGCGAGACCCGGCCGCAGATCCTGGCCGAGAAACTGGGGCTGCTCAAGCGCGGCGTGCCCCTGTACTGCGGCGTGGACGCCGAGCTGCGGGGCCAGGTCTTCACCACGGCGGTGGGCGCGGGCGCCCCGGTGCTCTTTTTGGACGAGCTGGCCCGCTGGGAGGATGGGCCCGGCCCCTGGGACCTCGTCCTGCGCGAGCGGGTGCTGGCCGGGCTGCCCGACCCCGGCACCCCGGTGCTGCGGCGCAACGTGGCCCTGGCGCTGCTCGCCCTGGGGGACCTGGAGGCCCGGGGCCACGGCCCGCTGCTGCCGGCCGATCCGGCGTCCGCCCTGGGGAATCTTTTCCTGCCGGGGCGGTACCAGCGCGTGCTCACCGCGCCGGACTGGATCTTCGACACGGCCCACAACCCCCAGGCCCTGGCGGCCGCGCTGGGCGCCTTCGTGGCCCGGCCCGTCGCGGGGCGCCGGGTGCTGGTCTACGGGGCCATGCAGGACAAGCCCGCCGACCCGGCGCTGGCGCCGCTGGTGGGTGCCTGCGACCGGGTGATCGGCCTGCCCGTCTCCCTGCCGCGGTCGTGCACGCCGGCGGAGCTGGAGGCGCGGCTGCGCGGCTGGTCCCTGGCACCGGAGCCCTGGCCGCCGGCGGCGGGGGCCCGCGCGACCGTGGGCCCCACCGCGGCGGCGGCCCTGGCCGAGGCGGCCCGTGGCCTGGAGCCCGGGGACGCGGTGTTGGTGACCGGAAGCTGCTTCAGCGTCGCGGAGGCGCTGTGGCTGCTCGGCGTGCGGGACCTGGACGAGACCCGCACCGCGCGCCCGGCGGGGCCCGCGCTGGCGGCCCTCGTCGCCGGCGCGGCCGGCTGAGCCGGGGCGCGCCCGAACGGCAACGGACGAAGGAGAGGCCGTGAGCGACCGCTGCATCCTGGGCGCCGACACCGGCGGCACCGCCGTCAAATGGGTCCTGCTGGACGACCGGGGCGAGACCGTGGCCGGCGGCGAGGTGGCCACCGATCCGGGCGATGGCCCCGGCACCCTGGCGCGGCTGGCGGGTGCGGTGCAGGCCAGCGGCCGGCGTCCCGCCGCGGTGGGCCTGGCCTGCGCGGGCATCGTCGATCCGGCGCGCGGCCGGTTGGGGCGCTCGCCCAACCTGCCCGGCTGGGAGGACAGCGACCTGGGCGCCGCGCTGCGCGCCGCCTTCCCGGGCCTGCCCACGGCCCTGGCCAACGACGTCAACGCCGCCCTGTACGGCGAGCACCGGGCCGGCGCGGGCCGCGGCTGCCGCGACCTGGTCATGCTGGCCCTGGGCACCGGCGTGGGCGGGGGCGTGCTGCTGGACGGCCGGCTGCTGATCGGCGCCCACTGCGGCGCCGCCGAGCTGGGCCACATGGTGCTCGATCCCGCCGGCCCGGTGTGCGCCTGCGGCAACCGGGGCTGCCTGGAGGCCTGGGCCGGCAGCCGGGCCCTGCTGGCGCGGGCGCGGGAGCTGGCGGCGCAGGGTGGGGCGTTCGGCGAGCTGGTCACCGCCCGCGGCGCGGCCCTGGAGACCCGCGACCTGGCCCGGACGGCGCAGGCCGGCGACCCGACCGCGCGCGAGCTGTTGGCCGAGGCGGGGCGGCGCCTGGGCCAGGCCGTGGCCAACCTCATCAACTGCCTGGATCCGCAGCGGGTGATCGTCGGCGGCGGCGTGGCCCAGGCGGGCGATCTGATCCTGGGGCCCTGCCGGGCGGTGGTGCCCGGCCTGGTGCTGGCCGAGGGGGCCCGCACGACGCCCATCGTGCCCGCCGCCCTGGGCCCGGCCGCGGCCGCGGTCGGCGTCGCCTGGCTGGCCCGCGAAGCGGGGCCGAACGGCCGATGACCCGCTTCCCCCGGCAGGCACCGAACCGGCGGG
>JBHEPC010000321.1:0-6431 GCA_046260475.1 Candidatus Krumholzibacteriia bacterium
CCGGCGAATTGGACAGCGGAGAGAACGGAAGCCGTCCGCAAGGCCCGCAGCGGCGCGAATTCCAACTTTTGGAAGGGGGGCATGTCCACCGAGCGCGAGAGCATCGGCCGGTGGACGACCCAGATCGCCCACCGGATCCACGAAAAGAACGGATGGACCTGCCAGCTGTGCCACACCCGTGGCCGCGGCCTCCACTGCCACCACATCGTTCCGGTCTGGGCCGACCTCTCCCAGGCCAGGAATCCGGAGAACCTGACGACGCTATGCGGGGACTGTCACACCAGGGTCCACGGCAATGAACTCGAGTTCGTCGCGGTTCTAGGTGGGCCTCCCGTCCGGAAGTCCTGGCGTAAGAGGCCGCGCCAGGCCTGGAACCGGGTGGAGATCCCGCGACTGGTCGAGGTCGTCGACATCACCTACCTTGGGCTGAAGGAGACGTACGATGTCGAGGTCGAGGGCCCCCACCACAACTTCGTGGCCAATGGGATCATCACCCACAACTCGGTGAACGAGACGTCGACGCGCTATTCCGTCGCCATCGACGCCGCCCAGCGCACGGCCCCCGACCAGTGGCGCCTGCAGGCCGCGAACAACAAGCAGGGCAGCGACGGCTGCGCCGACCCGGACCTGGGCGCGCGCCTGTCGCAGGAGGAGGCCGAGCTGCAGGACCGGGCCCGCGCCGTCTACAACGGCCGCCTGGACGCCGGCGTGGCCCGCGAGCAGGCCCGCAAGGACCTGCCGCTGTGCACCTACACCGAGGCCTACTGGAAGGTGGACCTGCACAACCTGCTGCATTTTTTGGCCCTGCGCATGGACCCGCACGCCCAGCTGGAGATCAGGGAATACGCCAACGTGATCGGGCGCGAGATCGTCGCCCGCTGGGTGCCGCTGGTGTGGGAGGCGTTCGAGGACTACCGGCTGGGAGCCAGCTTCTTCTCCCGGATCGAGGGCGAGATCCTGGCGGCCCTGGGCGCCGGCGACCGTGACCGGGCCTGCGCCATCGCCCGGGAAGCCGGCTGGCTGAAGGCCGCACCCCGGGGCGGCTGGACGCGCCACCGCGAGCGCCAGGAGTGCGAAGCCAAGCTCGCGCGGTTGAACCTGCCCCTGCCCTGGTAGACGGCCGTCAGCCCGTCCCCGCCAGCGGCCCCACGAACGGGATTTCCCGGTCCATAGATCCATTGACATAACTCCTATAGAACTGATATGATATTATCATAATGAGAGCCAGTTTCAATCCGAGGCCTCGGAGAGGAACAGCATGCCCCACCTCCTGCGCACCCTGGCCTCCGGTTGGCGGCAACTCTGGGCCAGGGAATCCCTGCCCCCGGTGCCACCTGCGGATGGGTGCGGCCGACCGCCCAACTCGCTCCTGCACCGCCTGTTGGCCCGCGAGACCCTCCCCGAGCGGGCGGACGCAGCCAGACCGTCCCCCACCTTCAGTCGCCGCCTGCTGGCCCGCGAATCCCTGCCGGCGGCGCCCCGCCGTCCGGCCGAACCCGACCCGGAGTAGCCCATGGAACACAGCAAGCACATCTGGCGCGGCGCGATCCTGCTGACGGTCGTGCTGGCCGCCCTGGTGGTCGGGCGCCACTTCCTGATCCCGGAGTCCTTCGGCGAGATGGGCCACTTCCGGGGCGACGCCCTCTACGAACTCATGGCTCTGCCTCCCGTGCACGGGGCACCCGGGGCCTGCGCGGAGTGCCACGACGGCATCGCCGCCGCCAAGGCGCAGGGGGGGCACCGGACGGTGGAGTGCGAGGTCTGCCACGGTCCCCTGGCGGTGCACGTGCGGGAGGGCGAGAAGATCGCCGACATGCCCGTCGACCGGTCCTGGCAGCGGTGCGCCCAATGCCACCGCTACCTGGCGGCCCGGCCGGCCGCCATGCCCCAGATCGACCTGCGCGAGCACCTGGACCTGGGCCCGCAGGACCCCATCCCGGCCGAAACCTGCCTGGACTGCCACGACCGCGACGCCATCCACAGCCCCTAACCGCCGCGCGCCGGCCACCGGGCCGGCGCCGCAGGAGGCCGAAGATGAACGACAGGAAGCACACCCGGGGCGTCTCGCGCCGGGACTTCATCCAGGCGGCCGCGCGCGGGACCGCGGGCATGGCGGTGGTCATGTTCTGGGGGGACCTGACCCTGGTCACGGCCAACACGGTGACCGGCGGGCCCGCCCGGGGGCGCGAGGGCTACGCCTACGACCCCACGCAGCACCGCTGGATCTACCTTGTGGACGTGGCCAAGTGCATCGGCTGCGGCTCCTGCGTCCGCGCCTGCGAGCGGGAGAACCAGGTGCCGCGCCACTTCTTCCGCACCTGGGTCGAGCGCTACCAGGTCTCCCGCACCGGGCGCACCTGGATCGACTCGCCCGACGGCGCCCGCGACGGCTTCGCGCCACTGGTGACGGGGGCGGAGATCACCAAGTCCTTCTTCGTGCCCAAGCTGTGCAACCACTGCACCAACACGCCGTGCGTGCAGCTGTGTCCCGTGGGCGCGTCCTACGTCAGCCCCGACGGCGTGGTGCTGGTGGACGAGCAGCGCTGCATCGGCTGCAGCTACTGCGTGCAGGCCTGCCCCTACGGTTCGCGCTTCATCCATCCCGCAACCCACACCGCCTCCAAGTGCACCCTCTGCTACCACCGGCTGGCCAAGGGGATGACCACCGCCTGCGTCCGGAACTGCCCGACGGGCGCCCGCCGCATCGGCGACGCCCGCGCCCTGGGCGACGAGGTGGCCGAACTGGTCGCCACCACCGAGGTCCGGGTGCTCAAGCCGGAGCTGCACACCCAGCCCAACTGCCACTACGCCAACCTGGGCGGGGAGGCGCGCTGATGCACGAGCCCACGACGAATTTCCTGTTCCCCAACGATTTCCATGTGATGTGGAGCCTGATGATCGCCCTCTACCCCTACATCACCGGGCTGGTGGCGGGCGCCTTCATCGTCTCCTCGCTGTTCCACGTGTTCGGCCGCGCGGAGCTCGCACCCGTCGCGCGGCTGGCCATGGTCGCGTCGCTGTCGTTCCTGCTGGTGGCGACCCTGCCCCTGCTGGCCCACCTGGGGCATCCCGAGCGGGCCCTGAACATCATGATCACGCCCCACTTCAGCTCGGCCATGTCGGCCTTCGGGCTGATCTACGGCCTGTACCTGGTGCTGGTGGTGGCCGAGATCTGGCTGATGTACCGGATCGAGATCATCGAGACCGCCGCCCGCAGCCGCGGCCTGAAGCGGCGAGTCTTCGCAACCCTGGCCCTGGGCGTCTACGACACCTCGCCCCAGGCGCGCGCGGTCGACCACCGGGCCATCACCACCCTCGCCGCCGTCGGCATCCCCATGGCCTGCATCCTGCACGGCTACGTGGGGTTCATGTTCGGCTCGGTCAAGGCCAACGCCCTGTGGTCCACGCCGCTGATGCCCATCATCTTCCTGTTCTCGGCCGTGACCTCGGGCATGGCCATGATCCTGGTGCTCTACATCGTGGTGACGCGGGTGAACGGGCGGCGCATCGACGGGGCCTGCGTCCAGTCCCTGGCCCAGTGGCTGTGGCTGTTCGCCACGGTCACGGTCACCCTCGAGCTGCTGGAGCTGGTGTCCCTGTCCTACGAGCAGAACGAGGAATGGCTGGTGGTGCGGGAGCTCTACTTCAACCGGATCCCCTTCAGCTTCTTCGGCGTGCAGCTGATCTTCGGTTCGCTGATCCCCTTCGTGCTGCTGGCCATCGTGGTGCTGATGCGGCGCTACCTGACCGATACCCTGCGCCACGTCCTCTCGTTCATCGCCGCGGCCATCCTGCTGGTCCAGGTCTTCGCCATGCGCTGGAACGTGGTGGTCGGCGGGCAGATCTTCTCCAAGAGCGGGGTCGGCTTCCGCGAGTCGTACGTGCCGGAGCTGGGCGGCCGCGAGGGCCTGGGCCTGGGGCTGCTGATCTTCGTGCTGCCTTTTTTGGTGATGGCCTTCATCAACCACTGGCTTCCCCTGTCGCCACCGCGGGGTGACGAGCATCCCGGGGGCGGCGCGTGAGCGGGGCGGCGCCCGCCGGCGCCGAGCAGACCATCCGCGACCTGGGCGACGCAGTGCGGGCGCTGGAGCGCCGGGTCGCCGCCCTGGAGCACAGGGCGCCGGCGGCGGCCGCCACCCTGGACCCGGCGCCAGCGGCGGCCGCGGCGCTCCCCCGCCCGGCGGACCGGCCGGTCTTCGCCACCACCCAGGTGCCGGCCCTGCTGGGCCGCTCCCTGCTGGTGCTGGCCGGCGCCTTCCTGCTGCGGGCCCTGACCGAGCGGGGCGTCCTGCCGCCGGCGGCCGGCTTCGCCCTCGGCCTGGCGTACGCCCTGCTGCTGACGGTGCTGTCGTTGCGGGCCGGCGGCCGGGGCGACCACCTGGGCGCCAACGTCCACGGCGTGACCGCGCTGCTGGTGGCCTTCCCCTTCGTATGGGAGACGACGGCGGTGCGCGGCCTGGTGCCGCCCGCCGGGGGCGGCGCAGCCCTGGCCTGCCTGACGGCGGCCGGCCTGGCGGTGGCCTGGCGGCGCCGGCTGCGCTTCCAGTACTGGAGCTACACCCTGGCCGCGCTAGCCACCCTGCTTGCCCTCTCCGTGGCCACCGGCGCGGCGCTCTTCTACGGCTGGCTGCTGCTGGGCCTGGGCGCCACCACGGTGCTGTTCTCCTACAACCGCGGCTGGTACCTCGCCCGCTGGCCGGTGGCCCTGGCGGCGGACCTGGTGATCCTGCGCCTGGCCGTGATGACCTCCAACCCCGGCGGCGCCACCGCGCGCGGCGCTCCCCTGCCCGCCGGCGGCATCCAGGCCCTGTGCCTGGCCCTGCTCGCGGTCTACCTGGGGCTGTTCGCCTACCGCGCCCTGGTCCAAGGGCGCGGCGTGCGCGCCTTCGACGTGGTGCAGTCGCTGCTGGTGATCGCCGTCGGCTACGGCGGCGCGGCCTACGCCTCCCGGCACGGGGCCGGCGGCACGGCCCTGCTGGGTTGGGCCGGCTTCGCCCTGGCCCTGGCGGGCTACGGCGTCGCCTTCACCGTCGTGCGCCAGCGCCACGGGCGGGGCCGGGCCTTCTTCTATTTCGCCAGCCTGGCGTTGCTGTTCCTGGTGCTGGGCAGCGGGCTGGTGGTGGCCGGGCAGACCCTGGCCTGGGTCTGGATCGGCCTGGGCCTGGCCTGCGCCTTCCTGGGCGGCCGCTACGACCGCTCGACCCTGCGGGCCCATAGCGCCGTCTACCTGGGGCTGGCCGCCCTCCAGACCGGCCTGGTGGCCGCGACCCTGGATGCGTTCGTGGGCGATCCAGCCCGGGTCTGGCGTGGACTGGGGACGTCGGCCCTGGTGGCCCTGGCGGCCACAGGCGCCTGCTACGTGCTGCTGGTGCGCGGGGCCGCCACACCGGACACGCGGACCCGGCGCGCACCCCGCCTCGCCGTCGCCGTGCTGACCCTGATGGGGTTGGGCTATGTCGCGGTCACGCTGCTGGCGCACCTGGTCACCGCGTCGCCCCCGGCGGCCTCCCCCGCGGCCGTGGCGGTGGTGCGCACGGGCGTGCTGGCGGTGACGGCGGTCACCCTGGCGTTGGTCGGGCGCCGCCCGCGCCTGGCCGAGCTGGGCTGGCTGGTCCATCCGGTGCTGGTGCTGGGCCTGGCGAAGCTCGTGTTCGAGGACCTGGGCCAGGGCAACCCAGTGGCCTTGACGGTCGGCTTCGGTCTCTTCGGGGGGGCGCTGATCATGGCCCCGCGGCTGCTGCGAGACTCCCGGCGCGGAGCGTGACCGCGGCCGCCGGTCAGGGGACCAGACGCAGCACCACCGGCCGGTGGTCGCTGAGGTACCGGTAGTAGTCCGACAGCCCGCCCCGCAGGTACGCCTCCAGCTGCACCACCTGCACCAGCGCCTCGGCCTTTTCGGCGGCCATGAACAGCTCGTCGGTGATCAGGATGTGGTCCAGGTGGCTGGGCCAACTGGGGTAGGAGACGGGTCCGCCCGCCGACCGGGTGAACCCCAGATCCACGAAGCGCCAGCCGGCGGTGTCGGCCAGGAAGTTGGCGAACACGTTGTCCGCCAGGGGGTCGTCCAGCTCGTCGTTCAGGTCGCCGACGATGATCACCGGCGTGTCCGGGAAGGTGGTCTCGACGTACTGCTCCAGCAGCAGGCACGCCTGGCGCCGACGCTCCTCGCTCTCGGCATCGCCCCTCGCCTTGAGGTGGTTGTTGATGACCACGATCGGTCGCCCCTGCCAGGTGGCCTGCATGACCAGGGGCGCACGCGGGAAAACGTAGTCCTCATGGGTGAGGATGTCGGTAAACGAGTCGATCACCAGGTCGCCGCCGGTGCGGTAGAAGAAGCCGAGATCCATGTACCCGTCGTCGGTCGAGCGGTACCCGTCCCATCCCTCCAGCGCCGCCGCCACTGCGTCGAAGGCGCTGCGCCCCGGGTGGCC
>JBHEPC010000351.1:0-5319 GCA_046260475.1 Candidatus Krumholzibacteriia bacterium
ACCAAGTTCGAGTTCGGGCTGGTGGACGGCCGCATCATCCTGATCGACGAGGTGATGACCCCCGACAGCAGCCGCTTCTGGCCGGCGGCCGAGCACCGGCCGGGCCAGGAGCCGCCCAGCTGGGACAAGCAGATCCTGCGCAACCACCTCGAGACCCTGGACTGGGACCACGCGCCGCCGCCGCCGGCGCTGCCGGTGGCGATCCTCGCGCAGACCTCGCGGCGCTACCGCGAGGTCCTGGAGATCCTCTTCCCCGAGGAGGCGGCCGCATGGCAAGCGTACCTGTGAGCGGCGAGCGGCGGGCCCTGCTGAGCGTCACCGACAAGACGGGCTTGGTCGAGCTGGCGACGGCCCTGCGCCGGCACGGCTACCGTCTGATCGCCTCGGGCGGGACGGCCGGGCACCTGCGGGAAGCCGGCTTCGAGGTGATGGGCGTCGGCGAGCTGACCGGTTACCCGGAGATCTTCGGGGGCCGGGTCAAGACCCTGCACCCGGCCATCCACGGCGGCATCCTCGGCCCCACGGCCGAGGCCTTCGCCGCGACGGCGGAGCTGGGCATCGCGCCCATCGACCTGGTGGCGGTGAACCTCTACCGCTTCGAGGACGCCCTGCTGCGCGGCGCCGGCGAGGCCGAGACCGTCGAGCAGATCGACGTGGGCGGGCCGGCGATGCTGCGGGCGGCGGCCAAGAACCACCGGCGGGTGACCGTGGTGGCGGACCCGTCGCGCTACGCCGAGCTCATGGCCGAGTTGGACAACAACGACGGCGCCACCACCCTGTCGTTCCGGCAGCGCATGGCCGCCCTGGCCTTCCGGCGCTGCGAGCAGTACGACGACGCCGTCGCCGGCTGGCTGGAGGGCCTGAGCGACGAGCGGGCCGGCCTGGTGCTGCGCTACGGCGAGAACCCCCACCAGGCCGCGGTGCTGCGGGTGCCCGGGGACGACCTGGCCGCCGTGGGCCTGGTCCAGCACGGGGGCAAGGAACTCAGCTACAACAACCTCGTCGACCTGGTGGCGGCGCTGAAACTGGTGGCCGACTTCGCCGCGCCGTGCTGCGGCGTGATCAAGCACACCAACCCCTGCGGCTTCGGCCTGGGGACCGGCGCGGTCGGCCTGGAGCGGGCCCTGCAGTGCGATCCGGTGTCGGCCTTCGGCGGCGTCTTCGCCTTCAACGCGGCGATCGACGAGGCCACCGCCGAGATCCTCGCCGGGCGCTTCCTGGAGATCATCGCCGCGCCGGCCTACGCCGAGGGCGCCCTGGCCCGACTGACCCGCAAGAAGAACGTGCGGGTGCTGACGGTGGACCTCGAGCGCTTCGTCCGCACCACCGCCGGGCGCAGCCGCGCCTGGGGCTCGCTGCGCCTGTGGCAGGACGAGGACGCGGGCTTCCCCGAGCTGGAGGACTGGGACGTGGTGGCCGGGGACGATCCGGACGAGGCCACCCGTGCCGCCCTGGAGTTGGCCTGGAAGGTGGCCAAGCACGGCAAGAGCAACGCCATCGTCCTGGCCGGCGGGGGCGCCACCCTGGGCTGCGGCTTCGGCCAGATGAGCCGGGTCGACTCGGTGGAGCTGGCGATCCTGAAGGCCGGCAACCAGGGCCTGGACCTGCAGGGCGCGGTCGCCGCCAGCGATGGGTTCTTCCCCTTCCCCGACGGCGTGCAGAAGCTGGCCGCCGCCGGGGTGCGGGCGGTCATCGCCCCGGGGGGCTCGATCCGGGACGACGAGGTGGCCGCCGCGGCCAGGGACCTGGGCATCACCCTGATCCTCACCGGCAGGCGCCATTTCAACCATTGAGCGGTCGTCCCTATATTGACACGCGAGCGGCCCGGTCGGGAACTGGTCCCGGCCGGGCCGGTTTCGATGGGATGATGATGCCCGTACGCCTCCTGCGCGGCCTCGCCGCAGCCATCCTGCTGGGCGCCGTGCTGCACGGTGCCGCCCCCGCCGCCGACCTGCCCGACCTGCGGGCCGAGCGGCGTGCCCGCGTGCGCGCCGCCGCGGCGGCCACGGACAAGGCCGGCGGCGGCGCCCCCTTCGGCCTGCTGGTGATCCCCGTCGATTTCGCCGACCGCCGCCTGCCCGCCGGCTGGCACCCGCCCGCGGCCCTGGGCCCGCGCCTGGAGGGTCCCGGGCAGACCCTGCGCACCTACTTCGAGGTCGCCAGCGGCGGCGCCTGCGACCTGCGGATCACCCTGGCGCCCCTGGTCTGCCTGCCGGGGACCCGGCGCGACTACTCCGACCTGGGCCTGAACGGTTTTACCCGCACCCGGCGCCTGGCCACCGAGGCCATCACCGCGGTCCGGGACCTGGGGCTCCCGTTCCGCCGGCTGGACAACGACGGGCCCGACGGCCTGGCCGGTACCGCCGACGACGACGGCCAGGTCGACGGCGTGCTCATCCTGCACGCGGGCGTCGGCCTGGAGAACGACCTGGACGAGGGTCTGGTCCAGCCGCTGCAGTACTTCCTGGAGCCGCCGGTCCTGCAGGATGGGGTTGCGGCCTCGTTCTACGCCGTCGCGGCGCTGGGCAGCGGCCTGGGCATCTGGGCCCACGAGACGGCCCACCTGCTGGGGCTGGAGGAGCGCTACGACCTGCACTACGCGGCCGCCGGCGCGAGCGAGGTGCACTCCCGCGGCGGGCTGGGCCGCTTCAGCCTCATGGCGGCCGGGGCCTGGGGCACCGGGGGCGGCGCGCAGCCGGCGCTGCTGGACGCCTACTCGCGGCTGCAGCTGGGCTGGGGCACCGTCGCCGACGCGCCCGCCGAGGGCCACGTCGACGCAACCCTGACCGCCGCGGCCAACGGCGGCTCGGCCCTGCGGGTGTGGACCCACGGCCGGCCGGGGGACGAGTACTTCCTGTTGGAGGTGCGCGAACCCCACACCGGCTTCGACGCCGCCGTGCCCGCGGGCGAGCTGCTGGTCTACCACGTGGACGAGACCGTGCCCGAGACGGCCTGGTCCAGCGACGGGGGCGTCCATCTGCGGGTGCAGCTGGTGGAGGCCGACGGCGACGGGGCGCTGCGGGCGGGACTGGACGAGGGCTCGGTGGACGATCTCTTCCCCGGCGGCACGGGCGCCACGGCGTTCGGGCCGGCCACCGTGCCGTCGAGCGCAGGGTACCGCGGCCCCTCGGCGGTCGCCGTCACCGGGATCACCCGGACCGTCGAGGGCGTGCTGCCGGCGGTGGGCTGCCGGATCACCGCCGCGGACGGCCCGGCGCTGGCGGTGGACCTGGCCTTCACGGACGCGCCGCAGCCGGTCCTGGACCTGGCCGTGGCCTCGGTGGGCACGCCCCTGGCGGCGCCCACGGCCACCCTCGCGGCGGGCTTCCCGCCGCTGGGGGCGTTCGTCGGCGGCGGCAGCGAGGTCGCCTTCGCCCTGGTGCCCGCGGGTCCGGGCCGGTGGGTGCCGGATCGCAGCGTGGCTTGGGTGCCGGACGCGGGCCTGGCGGCGGGGGCGTCCACGCGCTTCGTCCTGACCGTGAGCGACGGCCCGTGGACCTCGCCGGCCGCCGTCCGCACCTGGCACTGGGACGCCAACGGGGCGGCCCTGGCGTTCTGCGGCGCCTGGCCCGGGACCTGGACCCTCGAGCATCCGGACAGCGACGCGTCCACGACCTGGCACCGCTGGGACGACCGGTCGCCGGCGGTCCCGGTCGGGGCCCATGTTCTGGCCTGCGCGGACCAGGCCCATGCCACGGGCGAGGCCTGGCCGGGCGTCGCCTACACCAATGGCGCCCACGCCACCTTGACCTCGGCGCCGCTGGGGGCCGCGGTGCGCGCGGTGCGCCTGGTCCATGCCTGGGACACCGAGGCCCTCGTGCCGGGCGTGTTCATGGACGGGGCGGCGTTGGTCTGGGTCGGGCCCGACGGAGCGGAGCAGCCGGGCGTGCCGGTGGACGGCTGGCCCGGGCGGGTGGACGGCCAGTCCCTGGCGGCCCTGCACGGACGGGCGGCCTGGGGCGGTGCCGGGGACCTGACCGCCGTGGACCTGCCGGTGTGGCGCACCGACGTGGTGCCGGTCCCCGCCGGGCCGGGCCCCTGGCGCCTGCGTCTGGTCTTCGCCAGCAACACCCGCGGCTGGGAGCACCGGGGCTGGTTGGTGGCTTCCCTCGAACCCTTGACCGCGGCCCCGCCGGCATCGGCCCTGCCCTTGACCTGGGACGGCGCGGGGTTGGGCTGGACCTGGCCCGAAGTGCCGGCGGGCGAGGTGCGCTTCGTGGTGCAGCGGGAGGCGGCAGGGAACTGGATCGAGCTGCTGGAGCGCACGTTCAACCCGGCGCCGGCCGGGCCGCACTTTGCGGTGCCGGCGGCCGAGGTCCTGGCGGCGCTGCCGCCCGGCGACCGGACCCGCTGGCGGCTGCGGGTCAGCGGGCCCTTGGGGCAAGGCACCCTTGCCTCCGGGTCCGTCGTGGTGTTTCCTGACGGGGGGGACGGTGCGGCCGTCGCCTTCGCCCGGCCCTGGCCGAACCCCGCCACGGACGGCGTCCGCTCGCTGCTGACGGTGCCGCCGGGGCCACCGGCCCGCCTGGGCGTCTACGACCTGGCCGGCCGCCTGGTGGCCTCCTGGGACTGCCCGCCCGGCGAGCATCTGGTCCACTGGGACGGCACCGGGCGCGGCGGCGCCCGGGCGGCGGCCGGAACCTATATCCTGCGGTTGGAAGGATCCAACGGCGTCCTCACGCACAAGGTGGTGCTGCTCCCTTGATCCGCTTCGTCCTGCTGACCGCTGTGGCCCTGGTGGCCGGCGGCGGCGCGCTGGCCGCGCCGCTGCACGATCCGTTCGTCGAGTCCTTCCTCGTGGGCGCCTACGCCGACCCGGCTCAGGTGGTCCTGGCCGGCGGCGTGCCCGAGGGACTGTTCGCGCCGGTGCTGCCGGACTCGGCCTGGCTGGCGGCGGCCGCCGCCGTGCTGGCCGAAGAGACGGGACTCCATGCCCGGCTGCTGGCCGCCTGGCCCGCCGCCGCCGACCGGGAAGCCTACCGGGCGCGGGTCGGAGCCGCGGTGGGGGTCCTGGTCGACGGCGCGCCCGACTCCTTGATCGGCCCGGACGATCCCTTCGCGGCGGACCGTTCGGTGCGGGCCTTCTTCGCCGCCCTGGCCGCCGGTGACAGCGCGGCCGCCCTCGGCCACGCCCGCCGGCTGGCGGACCCCGCCGGACCACCCCTGCACGAGGGCGCCCGCTGCGTGTGGGACCTGCGGGCCGCAGTCCTGGCCAAGGACGCGGGCTGGAGCGACCTCGAGACCCTGCTGCCGAAACTCGGCCCCTGGGACACGGCCAACGGCTGGGCCCTGGCCGTCGCCCTGCGGCGGGGCCTGGAC
>JBHEPC010000356.1:0-4048 GCA_046260475.1 Candidatus Krumholzibacteriia bacterium
GTAGCCGTGGGCCTGCAGCTCCTTGATCGCGGCCTGCAGCTGGGGCACCGAGGCGCTGACGTTCGGCAGCTTGACGATGTTGGCCGCGGGCGTCCGGGCCAGCGCGCCCAGGGTGGCCAGGTTGTCGGGGACGCGCTGCTCGGGCCGCAGCCGCTCCGGGAAGGTGGCGATGATGCGCCCGGCCAGGGAGATGTCGCTCTGCTCCACCTCGACCCCGGTGCCCGCGAGGTAGGCCTGCACGACGGGCAGCAGGGAGTAGGTGGCCAGGGCGGGGGCTTCATCGATCTTCGTCCAGACGATCTTGGCGGGCATGGCGTTCCCTCGGCGTTGGGGTGACGGCAGACGGAGCCGACGGCGGGGCCGATTCCGCGGCAGATCAAGCATCTATGCAACAACGATGCTTACGTGATCGCGCTTAGTCAAGATCTTGTCGGCCGGTTTGACACCGGGCCCCGGCGCGGGGTACGGTGACGGGGCGAGGATCGGGGCATCGGCCCGGGCGGACGACGCGAAAGGGGACGCGATGACGGGCAAGGACACCGCCGGGCGGCCGTGGTCGAAGCGGGACCGGAGCCTGCCCTGCACCTACGAGGCCTGGGCGGACATCCTGGCCGGCCAGGGCCGCGAACCGGAGTGGGACCACTACTTCTCGGACACCCTGTGCGGCCTGATCGAGTGCCTGGACGAGCAGGGGTACACACCCGCCCAGGTGCGCCTGTTCGGGGTCTACCGCAAGGAGCTGACGCCCCTGGGCACGGACGTGCTGGTGGACGCGGACGGCCGCTGGCTGGCGCGCCCCGCGCTGTGCCGCGCCCTCGAGGAACACTACGCCGCCACCGGCGAGGAGTGCTACCGCGGCCACGTGGAGCAGGGCACCTGCGCCTTCGCCGACCGGGACCGGGACGGGGACGGTCCCGTGTGGTAGGTCCCGGCCGGCCCGTGCCCCCGACCGCCTACCTCATCGACGGCATGGCCTACGTGTTCCGCAGCTACTACGCGATGCGGCCCCTGGCCGCGCCCGACGGCACCCCCGTGAACGCGGTCTTCGGCCTGGGCCTGACCCTGCAGAAGTTCCTGGCTGACCATCGGCCCGAGCTGCTGGCCTGCTGCTTCGACGCCGGCGCGCGCACCTTCCGCAACGACCTCTACCCCGCCTACAAGGCCAACCGGGGCGAGCCCCCCGCGGACCTGGTGCCCCAGTTCGATATCTGCCGCGAGTTGGTGGCCAGCCTGGGCATCGCCACCGTGATGCAGCCCGGCTGGGAGGCCGACGACCTGATCGCCACCCTCTGCGGCCGCCTGCGCGCCGAGGGCTGCGAGGTGGTGATCGTCACCGGGGACAAGGACCTGGCCCAGCTCCTGGAGCCGGGCGTGCGCATCTGGAACCTGGCCCGGGACGAGTGGTGGGACGAGGCCGGTGTGCCCGCGCGCCTGGGGGTGCGGGCCGGGCAGGTGGCCGACCTGCTGGCCCTGACCGGCGACGCGGCGGACAACATCCCCGGCGTGCGGGGCGTGGGGCCCAAGGCGGCCACGGCGCTGCTGGCGGAGTTCGGCGATCTGGCCGCCATCTACGCCGACCTGGAGCGGGTGGCGACGCTGCCCCTGCGCGGGGCGAAGGGGCTGCGGGATCGGCTGGCGGTCGGCCACCCGGACGCGCTGCTGAGCCGCCGGCTGGTGGAGCTGGACCGCGGCGTCCCCTGCGTCTGCAGCTTGGAAGACATGCGCTACCGCGGAGCCGACGCGGCGGCGCTGGAGCCGTTCGTCGCGCGCTGGGGGCTGGGGCGGGTGGCGGCGCGGGTGCCGCGGCGCCCGCAGGGCTGAGCCTCAGGCGGCGTCGCTGCGCCGGTCCTGGCGTCGGCGACGGGCGTGGCGGCGCAGGGCGGCCGCCACCACCTGGCGGGTGAAGCCCTCGTGGCCGGCGGGGTCGTGCTGCAGGCAGAGATCCGCGCTGCCCGCCGCGTCGGGCGGGTAGTAGACCCCGCAGTTGGGGTTGATCTCCAGCATCCAGGGCTGGCCCGTCCGGTCCACGCGGACGTCGCAGCGGGCGAAGCTGTTGCCGCCGACGGCGGTGAAGAAGCGCGCGGAGATGCCGCGCAGCCGCGCCGCCAGCAGGGAATCCTCCACCGGGTGGGCGTCCAGGCCGTCGTAGTCCACCCACTTGAGGTTCTCGTGCTTGAAGGTCTCGCCCGCCGGGAAGCGGTACTGGATGGGCGTGAAGGTGGTGGGGGCGGTGCCGGGATGGGGATGCTCGGCCACCAGGACCGTGCATTCGGTGCCCTCGACGAACTCCTCCACCAGCGCGGCGCCGTGACGGGCGAGGATCTTGTGCGCCTGGCGCGCGAGCCCCGCCGGCGAGCATACCCGCGAGGCGCGGCTGAGCGAGACGCTGGCGTAGCTGCTGTGGTGCTTGACGATCAGCGGGAAGCGCAGGCGCGCGGCCGCCCGGGCGATGCCCGCCTCGTCGCGCACGAAGACGTGGGCCGGCGTGGGGATGCCCGCGGCGCGGCAGGCCCGCTTCATGCGGGCGCGCGTGGGCTCGTGGAACGCCGCGGCCGGGCCGACGAAGGGCACGCCGTGCCGCTCGAGGGCGCGCGCCACCTCGATGCCCGGCATGTCCTCGTCGGCGGCGCCGGAGCAGAGGTTGAAGAAGAGATCGAACCCGCCCTGCTTGACCAGCCGCGTCACCGCACGGGCGGACGTGGTCTTCGCAACAGTCGCCACGTGCCAGGTCGCTTCCGGCAGGTAGGGCCGCGGATCGTTGGGCCAGTCGTCGGTGGGGAACGGATCGGCGTCCAGGTCCTGGGGCGTGAGCAGGCAGATGCGCAAGGTCGTGGCCACCTTCGTGCTGGTGGTGGGCGGGGACGTCGCCACGAAGTATAACCACGACACGCACGCCATGGAAAGGGTGCATCGCGATCCGGCGGCGCCGGCGTTGCCGTCGCGCGGGCGCATCGCTATGGTGGCCGGCAGGACGGCGGCACGCGCAAGCAAGGAGATCACGCCATGCAGAAGACGATGCTCAACGGCACGACCATCCACTACGTCGAGAGCGGCGAGGTGACCGCGCTGCCGGTGGTGTTCATCCACGGCTTCCCCTTCAGCCACGCCATGTGGGCACCGCAGCTGGACGCGGTGGCGGAGCGGCACCGGGCGGTGGCCTACGACCTGCGGGGCCACGGCCGCAGCGACGTCGGCGACGGGCAGTACACCGTCGAGGGCCACGTGGACGACCTGCTGGCGCTGCTGGACCACCTGGGCATCGCCAAGGCGGTGCTGGTGGGCCTGTCCATGGGCGGCTACGTCGCGCTGCGGGCGGCGGAGCGGGCGCCGGAGCGGTGCCGCGGGCTGGTCCTGTGCGACACCCGCAGCGAGGCCGACGGCAACGAGGCCAAGCTCAAGCGCGCTGCCGGTGCCGTGCAGGTCAAGCGGGACGGGGCGGCGGCCTTCGCCGACGGCTTCGTCAAGGCGGTGTTCGCGCCCGGCACCTTCACGGCGCGCCCTGAGGCGGTCGAGGCCGTCCGCCTGATCATCGCCGGCACCTCGCCCCTGGCCATCGCCGGCACCCTGATCGCCCTGGCCGGACGCACCGACACCACCGCGGCACTGCCGGGGATCGCCGTGCCCACCCTGATCCTGGTGGGCGAGCACGACCAGGTCACGCCGCCCGAGGCGTCGCGGGACATGCACGAGCGCATCCCCGGCGCCCAGCTGCACGTGGTGCCGGAGGCGGGCCACCTGTCCAGCGTGGAGAACCCGGAGTTCTTCAACGCCAGGCTGTTGCCGTTCCTGGCGCAATGCGCGGGCTGAGGGGCGGCCGCGGCGGTCCGGTTCCTGCTACGGGCGGGTCGGAATCCCCGCGCCGTTGCAGAAAGGGAGCGCCCATGGCCGCCTGCCGTCCCCTGCTTGCCTGCCTGCCGGCCCTGGCGGTGGCCGCCCTCACCGGCTGCGCCGGCTCCGCCCCCCGGGACTTCGCCGAGGTGGGCTCCCCGCCCGCGGCGCGGGCGGACGCGCCCCGGGCCGGGCAGACGGGCCTGGCCTCCTTCTACGC
>JBHEPC010000047.1:0-9233 GCA_046260475.1 Candidatus Krumholzibacteriia bacterium
AGCCGGCAGATGCTGGACGAGCAGCTGATCTCCCGCCAGGAGTACGACGACCAGGAGTCGGCGGCGCGCATGGCCGAGGCCGAGCGCGACCTGGCGGCCATCGCCCTGGAGGAGACGCGCATCCGCGCCCCCTTCGCCGGGCAGATCACCGCGCGCAGCATCGTCCTGGGGCAGCAGGTGGGCGTGGGCGACCCGACCTTCACCCTGGGCGACTTCTCGCCCCTGCGGGTGACGGTGCACCTGCCCGAGGCGGTGGCGCGCAAGGTGGCCCCGGGGCAGCGGGTGCTGATCGCCCCGGAGGCGTCGGAGCGGGACCGCGAGGCCGTGGTCGAGCGGATCGCGCCGGTGGTCGACCCCGCGACCAGCACGGTGCGCCTGACCCTGCTGGTGGAGCAGGACGACGACCTGCGCGTGGGCGGTTTCTGCAAGGTGCGCATCACCACCGACCGTCGCCACGACGCCCTGTCCATCCCGAAGCTGGCCCTGGTGGAGGAGGGGGCCCTGCGCAGCGTGTTCGTGGCCGCGGCCGACACCGTGCGCAAGGTGGAGATCCGCACCGGCCTGTACGACGAGACCCACGTCGAGGTGCTCGAAGGCGTCTTCGCCGGCGACCACGTGGTGACCATGGGGCAGGGCGGCCTGCGCACCGGCACGCGCATCGAGGTCCTGAACGCCGCCCAGGCCGGCTATGCCCGGGAGCCGGCGGCCGCCGTGCCCTCGGCCGACCCGGCCGCCGTCGATTCCCGTACCCTGGCCCGGTCGGAGTAGCCCCATGAAGGTGATCCGCTACGCCGTCTCCCACCCGGTCACCGTCTGGATGGTCACCCTGGCGGCGGTGGTCTTCGGCCTGACCGCCCTGGGCCGCCTGGACCTGCGGCTGCTGCCGGAGATCCGCTACCCGAGCCTGACGGTGCAGACCGACTTCCCGGGCACCGCGCCCGTGGACGTGGAGAACCTGGTGACGCGGCCTTTGGAGGAGGCCGTGGGCGTGGTGCCCGGGCTGCGGCGCGTGCATTCGATCAGCCAGGCGGGCCTGTCGCAGATCACGCTGGAGTTCGACTGGGGCACGGCCATGGACTACGCCGGCCTGGACGTGCGCGAGAAGCTGGACCTGGTGCGGCTGCCGGACGATGCGGCCGTGCCGGTGCTGCTGAAGTACGACCCCGCCCAGGACCCGGTGGTGCGCATCGGCCTGTCGGGCGGGACCTCGCTGGTGCAGCTGCGCACCGTGGCCGACGACGTGCTGAAGAAGGAGATCGAGGCGCTGCACGGGGTGGCCGCGGCCCAGGTCGCGGGCGGCCTGGAGGAGGAGATCCGGGTCGCGGTGGACGAGGCCCGCCTGGCCGCCCTGGGCCTCTCGATCGGCCAGGTGCACGAGGCCCTCGCCCAGGAGAACGTCAACGCCTCCGGGGGGCGCCTGCGCGACCGCAACGCCGAGTACATCGTGCGCACGCTGAGCCGCTTCGAGGACCTGCAGGACATCGAGCGCGTGACCGTGGGCACGGCCGCCGGCCAGCCGGTGCGCCTGGGCGAGGTGGCGCAGGTCCACCGCACCCACCGCGAACGGACCACCGTCACCCACATCGACGGACGCGAGAGCGTGGAGATCGCCGTCTTCAAGGAGGGCGATGCCAACGTCGTGGAGATGGCGCGGCAGGTGACCGGCCACCTGGACCGGCTGCGCGAGCGCCTGCCGGCGGGCATGCGCCTGGAGGTGCTGTTCGACCAGTCGGTGTTCATCGCCGCCGCGGTGCGCGAGGTGCGCGACAACGCCCTGCTGGGCGGGGCGCTGGCGGTGCTGGTGCTGTTCGTGTTCCTGCGGGACCTGCGTGCGACGTTCATCATCGGGCTGGCCATCCCCGTCTCCATCATCGCCACCTTCATCCTCATGCTGACCCGCGGCGTCTCGCTGAACGTCATGTCCCTGGGCGGCCTGGCGCTGGGCGTGGGCCTGCTCGTGGACAACTCGATCGTGGTGCTGGAGTCGATCCACCGCCGGCGCGAGCAGGACGGTGCGGACGCCGACCCCGCCGCGAGCGCGGCCCGCGGCGCCGGCGAGGTGGCCGGCGCGGTCACCGCCTCGACGCTGACCACCCTGGCGGTGTTCGTGCCCATCGTCTTTGTGGTGGTGGGCGTGGCGGGGCAGATCTTCCGGGACCAGGCCCTGACCGTCACCTTCAGCCTGGCGGTCTCCCTGGCGGTGTCGCTGACCTTCACGCCCATGGCGGCGGCCTTCGGCCGGCGCGGGGACGGGGCCGGGCCCGCGGGGGGCGCCCCCGCTGCGGCGGGGGCCCGGGCGGACGGGACCTTGGCCGCGGTGCCGGAGGCCGGGTCCGGTTGGTTCGCCTCCTGGTCCTTCCCCGCGGTCGGCCGTCGCCGCCGGTCGCGCTGGCTGCACCTGACGGGCCTGTTCCTCGTGCTGGGGCTGCCGTTGGCGGCGGGCCGCCTGCTGCGTCTGCTGGGCCGGGGCGGCCGGCGCCTGCTGCTGCTGCTGCTGTGGCCCTTGACCCGCGTGTTCGAGGCTTTCTATCCGGCGGCGGAGGCGTTCTACGCCCAGGTCCTGGACGGTGCCCTGCGCCGCCGGGTCCTGGTCCTGGCCGCGGTGGCGGCGGTCGTGGCCGGCGCGGTGGTGCTGTGGCCGCGGCTGGGCACCGAACTGGTGCCGGACGTCGCCCGCGGCGAGTTCACCCTGGCCCTCGAACTGCCCGAAGGGACGCCCCTGAGCCGCACCGACGCCACGGTGGCGGCCTTCGCCCGGGACCTGGCCGAATTGCCTCAGGTGGCGATGACCGCCGGCGCGGTGGGCGTCTCCCGCGAAGGCGGCACCAGCGCCCAGCGGCGCAAGGAGAACCGGGCCGAGGTGCACGTGCGCCTGGTACGCTCCGGCGCCGCGATCGAGGCCGAGGCTCTCGAGGGCATCCGCGGCGTGCTGGCCCGCTACCCGGACCTGGGCATGAAGCTGCGCCGGGAGACCATGCTGGCCTTCGGGGCGCCGGTCGAGGTGGACGTCTACGGATACGACCTCGTGCAGCTGCAGGCCGCCGCCGACGCGGTGGCCGCCCGGGTGGCCGACGTGCCCGGCCTGCGGGATCTACGCGTCGGCATGGTGCCCGGCTCGCCGGAGGTGCAGGTCGCGTTCGACCGGGACAAGCTGAACCGCTTCGGCCTGAGCCTCGGCGACGTGGCGCGGACGGTGCAGGGCAAGGTGCGCGGCACGGTGGCCAGCCGCTTCCGGGACCGGGATCGCCACGTGGACATCCGCGTCCTGAACGCCGAGGACCAGCGCAGCACCCTGACGGCGGTGCGCGACCTGATCGTCGCCGAGCGCGACGGCGTGCCCGTCACCCTGGGCTCCCTCGCGTCCACCGCGGTGGTCACGGGCCCGGCGGAGATCCACCGCCTGGGCAACCGGCGCGTGGCCATCGTCTCGGCCAACCTGGCCGGCCGGGACCTGGGCACGGTCAGCGCCGAGATCCGCGCCCGCCTGGCCGACCTGCCCCTGCCGGCGGGGGTCAGCGTCGAGCTGGGGGGCCAGAACGACGAGATGGCCAGCTCGTTCGGCTCCCTGCGCCTGGCGGTGCTGCTGGCGGTGTTCCTGGTCTACCTGGTGATGGCGTCCCAGTTCGAGAGCTTCGTCTACCCCCTGATCATCATGTTCACCGTGCCCCTGGCCCTGACCGGCGCGGTCTATGGGCTGTTCCTGCGGGGGCTGCCGGTCAGCGTGATCGCGGTCATCGGCGCCATCATGCTGGCGGGCATTGTGGTCAACAACGGCATCGTGCTGGTGGACCGCATCAACCAGCTGCGCCGGGCGGGCCTGGACCTGGCCGCGGCCGTGCGCCGGGCGGGGGCCGAGCGCCTGCGCCCGATCCTGATGACCACCCTGACCACGGTCCTGGGCCTGCTGCCCATGGCCCTGGGCCTGGGCGAGGGGGCCGAGCTGCGGGCTCCCCTGGCGGTGACGGTGATCGCCGGCCTGCTCCTGGCCACGGCCCTGACCCTGGTGGTGGTGCCGGTGGCCTACACCCTGCTGAGCGGTCGCGAGGCCCTGGCGGGCCTGCCGCAGCGGCGGGCTGCCGTGCCCGTCCTGCCGGCGGGCGCGGTGCCGGCGGCGGCCGAGAGGACGCGCTGACATGCACCGCCTGACCATCCTCTCCCTGCGGCGGCCGGTGACCCTGGCCATGGCGCTGGTCTCGGTGCTGCTTCTGGGGGCGGTGTCGATCCTCAAGCTGCCCCTGGACTTCCTGCCCCGGGTCGAGTTCCCCTTCATCGCGGTGTTGATCCCCTACCAGGGCGGGATTCCCGCGGAGAACGAGCGCGAGATCGTGCGGCCGGTCGAGGAGATCCTGGCCACCCTGGGCGGCGTGCGCGAGATCACCAGCTACAGCGACGCCGGCGAGGTGCAGATCGGCGTCAGGTTCGACTGGGGCCGGGACGTCAACCTGCTGCGCATGGAGGTCAAGGAGAAGATCGACCAGATCCGCGGGCAGCTGCCGGGGGACATCCGCCAGATCTACCTGCTGACCTTCAACACCAACGACATCCCCGTGATCGAGGGGCGCATCTCGGCCAAGGGGCGCGACCTGTCCGAGAGCTGGGACCTGCTGGACCAGAAGATCATCGCACCCCTGTCGCGCATCCCGGGCGTGGGCAAGGTGAACATCGACGGCGTGCTGCCCACCCAGGCCTCGGTCTACCTGCGCTTCGACAAGATCATGGAGCACGGCGTGGACGTGTCGCGCCTGTTCGGCGAGCTCGAGGCCGCGAACGTCGAGCTGACCGTCGGCCGGGTCACCGACGACGGGCTGCGCTACGACCTGCGCACCGTCAGCGGCCTGCGCTCGGTGGAGGACCTGCGCGAGCTGCCCATCGACGCGCGGGGACTGCGTCTGGGGGACGTGGCCGAGGTGGTCTACGGCGCGCCGGCCCTGGACTACGGGCGCATCCTCAACGAGGAACCGGCCATCGCCTTCTGGATCCAGAAGGCCTCGGGCTACAACACGGTCGAGGTCTGCCGCGCCGTCGAGGCCGAGCTCGAGCGCATCAACCAGGACCCGGCACTCGAGGGCATCGACAGCTTCGCGTTCTTCAACCAGGCCGACCAGATCACCGACTCCCTGCGCAGTCTGCTGCAGGGCGGACTGGTCGGTTCGCTGCTGGCGATCGCCATCCTCTACCTGTTCCTGCGGCGGGTGAGCATGACCCTGGTGGTGTCGGTGGCGATCCCCGTGTCCATCCTCGGCACCTGCATCTTCGTGTACCTCAGCGGCCGCAGCCTGAACGTGCTGACGATGATGGGCCTGATGCTGGGCGTGGGCATGCTGGTGGACAACGCGGTCGTCGTGCTGGAGTCCATCCACCGGCGGCAGCGCCGGGGCGCGGGGCCGGTGGCGGCCGCGGCGCGGGGCACCCGCGAGGTGGGCCGGGCCATCGTGGCCTCGACCCTGACCACAGTAATCGTCTTCGCGCCGGTGGTGGTGACCCGGGCCGACGAGATGGCGGTCTGGCTGGGCGAGGTGGGGGTGACCATCAGCGTGACCCTGCTGTTCTCCCTGGTGGTGAGCCTGACGGTCATCCCCGCCCTCTCGGTGCGCCTGACCCGCGACGGCGGCCGCGGCGAGGACGCCCGCTGGCTGCGCCGGCTGCGGGCGGGCTACCTGCGGCTGCTGGCCTGGACGGCGGTCCGCCACCCGGTGCTGACGGCGCTGGTGATCGTGCCGGCGGTGCTGGTCCTGACGGTGGTGGCGATGCAGGCGTCGAGCTTCAAGCCCGACCTGGAGGGGGAGCAGGGCCTGCGGCGGGAGAGCCTGCGCATCGGCTTCGACTACACCGGGCCGGTGGACAAGGAGACCTCGCGGCGGATGATCGTGCGGGCCACCGACTACCTGGAATCCCGCCGCGCGGAACTCGACCTGCGCGACATCTACGCCTGGTACGGGGCCGACGGCGGCAGCGTCACGATCTTCTTCGCCCGGGGCGTCGTCAGCGACGATTTCTACCGTCGGTTGCGCGAGGACCTGCGCACCAACCTGCCGGTGCAGGCGGGCCTGCGCTACCGGTTCGGCGGCGACGAGGGGCAGGAGTCCGGGGCGAAGACCTTCAGCGTCACCATCAGCGGCGAGGAGACCGAACTGCTGCAGGAGCTGGCCGCGGAGGCCCGGCGGCGCCTGGCCATGGTCGACGGCGTGGGGGACCTGCGCAGCGACGGCGACCGGGGCAAGGCCGAGATCCAGGTGCGGGTGGACCCGGACCTGGCGGGCCGCTTCGGCATCGCGCCGGCGGCGATCTCGCGCATCATGGGCCTGACCTACCGGGGCGTGCAGCTGCCCCGCCTGCAGACGGGGCAGAAGGAGATCGACATGGTGGTCTCCCTGCTGCCCGAGGACCGGGAGTCCCTGGAGAACCTGTCCCTGCTGACGGTGGGCGCGGTGGACGGGCGCCCGGTCACCCTGGCCCAGGTCGCGCAGTTCGAGTTCGGGCGCAGCCCCGAGCGCATCTTCCGCCAGGACCAGCGCACCGGCGTCACGGTGCGCGGCACCTGGGACGGCGAGCGACTGGACGACGCGCTGGCGCGGATCCGGCCGGTGCTGGACGGGCTGGATTTGCCCCTGGGCTACGCCTGGAACTTCGGCGCGGAGATCGAGCGGGCCCGCCAGCAGCAGAACGAGATGGGCACCAACATGCTGCTGGCTCTGGCCTGCGTGTTCTTCGTCATGGCCAGCCTCTTCGAGTCCCTGGTCTACCCGCTGGTGGTCATGGGCACGGTGCCGTTCGCCAGCCTGGGCGTCTTCTGGCTGATGATGGCCACCGGCACGCCGTTCAACCTGATGGCGATGATCGGCATGGTGATCCTCATCGGCATCGTGGTGAACAACGGCATCGTGCTGGTGGACCACGTCAACAACCTGCGGCGGCAGGGCTGGGACCTGGACCGGGCGGTGCTGGAGGGCTGCGGCGACCGGTTGCGGCCGATCCTGATGACCGCCGGCACCACGATCCTGGGCCTGCTGCCGTTGGCCCTGCTGCGGGGGGCCCACGTGGGGGACGCGGAGTACTACCCCATGGCCCGGGCCATCAGCGGCGGGCTGGCCTCTAGCACCCTGTTGACCCTGCTGGTGATGCCCACCTACTACCGCCTGGCGACGGTCTGGGCGGCCGGCCTGGCCGCCGGCTGGCGGGCCTGGACGCGCCCGCGGCGGTCTGCCGGGGCCCCGGCGGCGGTGCCTCGGGAGAGCTGAATCCCGCGTTCAGTATCAGTTTGCACCGGCCGCCCGCCTGGATTATAGTTGGGGCAGGCAAGGGGCGAGCGTGGCCGGGAGGGGACACGCTTCACCTGTTGTTGCCGCTTGCACGGCCCTCCCGCGGCCGTGCCAGACAAAGGACGGATGAGGGCATATGTACACACCCAATGAACGCGACCGCGTCGCGATCTTCATCGATGGCGAGAACATCCACTACAGCGCCAAGCACATGAACATGCGCCTGGATTACCTGAAGATGTGCCGCAAGCTGACGGGGCCCCGGCGCCTGGTGCGCGCCTATTTCTACACCGCGCTGAGCAACCAGTCCGAGGGCAAGATCGACTTCGTGAACTTCCTGAAGCTGAACGGCTTCACGGTGGTGACGAAGGAGGTCAAGTCCTTCAACGACCAGGAGGGCGGCCGCAACGTGCGCTCGTGTCTGGACATGGAGATGGCCATCAACGTGATGGAGCTGTCCGGGAGCCTGGACACGGTCATCCTCCGCACCGGCGACGGCGACTTCAAACCCCTGGTCGAGGCGGTCGCGCGCAAGGGCAAGCACGTCGAGGTGTGCGCGCTGCGCGAGATGACCAGCACCGACCTGATCGCCGCCTGCGACGACTACACGGACCTGGGGCAGATACGGGGCGAGGTGGCTTTGGACGCGCCCCCGCCGCGTGAGGTCCGCCACGAGCAGCCCCTGGACGACGGCATCAATTCCAGCTTCCGGGTCCAGGACACCAGCTTCGACTTCTAGGCCGCGCGGCTCCGCCGCCGACCATACCCGCCGCGGACGCGCCCGTCAGGGAGCGTCCGCGGCGATCGTTGCGGCGTAGGCCTGCTGGATGCGCCGGGTGACGGGTCCGGGCGCGCCGGCGCCGACGGGCCGCCCGTCCAGGTGGACCACCGGCAGGATCTCCCGCACGCTGCTGGCGACGAAGACCTCGGTCGCCCGGTCCAGGTCGGGCCGGCGCAGTTCCCCTTCCCGGGCGGGAATGCCCAGCCGGGCGCAGATGCCCAGGATGCGCTCGCGGGTGCGGCCGGCCAGGAACTCCCCCTCCGCCGCCGCCGGGGTGGCCACCGTCCCGTCCCCGTCCACCAGGAACAGGTTGCTGACTGCGCCCTCCAGCAGGCGGCCGTCCGGGGCCGTCAGCAGGGCCTCGACGCAGCCGGCGGCCGCCGCCCGGCGCTGGGCCAGCACCGTGGTCACGCCGTTGAGGGTCTTCAGCTCCGGCAGGTTGCCCCGGGCGTAGCCGGGGGGCAGGCACAGGGCGCCGATCCCGTCCCGCTGCCAGGCGGCCAGTTCCGCCGGCAGGGGTCCGAGGGTCACCAGCAGGGTGGGCGGGATCTCGTCCAGCCGGTCCAGGGGCAGGGGCCGCAGGGGATCGGCCCCCCGGGTGAGGGTCACGCGCAGGCGCCCGTCCCGGTCGCCAAAGCCGTTGCGGGCGACCAGCCGGGCGATGATCGCGGCCAGGCCGGCCTCGTCCACGGGCAGGCGCAGGTCCAGCGCGGCCGCGTGGCGGACCAGCCGCCCGTGGTGGGCCGCCAGGTCCAGGGGGCGGCCCCGGTACAGGCGCAAGGTGGTGTAGACGCCGTCGCCGTAGAGGAAGCCGCCGTCCCAGATGGAGACGCGGGCGGCCGCGCCCTCGCGGTAGCGGCCGTCCAGGTAGACGATCACGGCAGGGCCTTTCGCAGGGGGGGCACGGGCGCCCGGACGGTCCGGGCGCCCGTCCCAGTCTGGCACAGCCCTCGGGTTGTGCCACATAAATTGTGTCCGGCCCGGTCCCTGCGACCGGGCCGGGCATGTTCACCCCCATCCAACACCACCCCGACTGGCGCCCGCCCTTCTGTCCCAACCCCGATTGCCACTTTCACGGCACCGGCGGCCCCCACTGGCGTTACAAGAAGACCGGCTACTTCGGGCGACAGGCCCGCCCCCACCGTATCCAGCGGTTCACATGCAAACACTGCCGCCGCTCCTTCTCCACCCAG
>JBHEPC010000386.1:0-5365 GCA_046260475.1 Candidatus Krumholzibacteriia bacterium
GGCGGGTGCTGGAACCGCCGCTGTTGATCCGGGCCCGGCTGGTGTCGGCGGCCGCCCTGGATAAGGTCGCCGCCGAAGCGGAGCCCCTGCCCGAGACCGTGGCGCAGACACCTCCGCTCCGCGAGGAGCCGGAGGCGCTGCCGCCCAAGGAGGTGCCGGACAAGCGCCCGGAGCCGCAGCCCGAGCCCAAGCCCCGGGAACCCGAGCCCGCGCCGGTCGAGCGCAAGCCGCCGCCGCAGCCGCGCACCGAGCCGGACCCGGCCGCGCCGGCGGCGGACGACCGGCAGGAGACCGCGCTGCAGGCGGCCGCCAGCGGCCCGAGCGTCCAGGGTACGGACACCAACTTCCCCTTCGCCTGGTATCTGGCCAACGTGGAGGGGCAGATCGCCCGCAACTGGCGGCCGCGCCAGCTGGGCTTCGGCGAGCGCTCGCGGGTCAGCTGCGCGGTGCACTTCGTGATCGCCCGCAACGGCGCCGTCTCCCGGGTGACGATGGTGCAGGGCAGCGGCGTGGGCGTGTACGACCGGGAGGCGCTGCGGGCGGTGCAGGCCACGCGCCTGCCGCCCCTGCCGCCCCAGTACGGCGGCTCGACCCTGGGCGTCACTTTCATCTTCAACCTGGAGCCGGGAATGTGAAGGACCACAACATGATGCGGATCCTGGGACTGCTGACGGCGTGCGCGTGCCTGCTGGCCGCGGGGCCGGCCGCTGCCCAACGCTCGGGCGAGGTCGTCATCGAGACGACCAAGTCGGCCTGGGAGAAGACGCCCATCCTGGTGGGTTTGCTGGACGTGCTCAGCGGCGGCATGCCGGCGGTCGGGACGGCGGACCAGCTGCAGACGGTGCTGCGCCGCGACCTGGAGCTGAGCGGCCTGTTCTTGCCGGCTGTGCGGGACGTCGAGGGCGACACCCTCACCTACCAGTACGCCATCGAGGGCAGTGTCGAGGGGGCCCTGCGGGACGCCGGGCAGACGGGGGAGGACGCCCCGACCACGGTGAGCCTGAACCTGGTGACCTGGCCGGAGCGGCAGCTGCTGCTGAACAAGCGCTACCGGCCCCTGCCCGGGCAGGTGCGCACCAGCGCCCACCACTTCGCCGACCAGGTGATCGAGATGCTCACGGGCGAACCGGGCATCTGCCTGACCCGGGTCGCCTTCTCCCGCGGCAGCGGCGACCGCCGCGACCTGTGGGTGGTGGACTACGACGGCGAGGGCCTGATGCGCCTGACCGCCAACCGCACCTTGAACCTGTGCCCGGCCTGGTCCCCCGACGGCCGCACCATCGCCTTCACCAGCTACCGGGACGGCCGGCAGGGGCTGTACGGCCTGGACACCGGCAACGGCAAGGTAAGCCGCATCATCGAGTTGGACGGCCTGAACCTGGGGGCGGACTGGCACCCGACGGGGCGGGAGCTGGTTTTGTCCCTGTCCCACAGCGGCAACCCGGAGATCTTCCGCATCACGCCGGGGGGCGAGATCATCAAGCGGCTGACGGTCTCCGCGGCCATCGAGATCAGCCCCAGCTGGTCGCCGGGCGGGCGGGACATCGTTTTTACCAGTGACAGGACCGGAACTCCGCAGTTATATATCTTCGACGGCGACGGCGTGGGTACGCGCCGGATCACCTTCGAGAGCCGTTACAACGACTCGGCGGTCTGGTCCCCCAACGGGGAGCGGATCGCCTACGCGACACGCGAGGGGACGTACACCCAGATCGTGGTGATGAAGGCGACGGGCGAGTCGCGCCGCGTCCTGACCGACGGCACGTGGCGCAACGCCGAGGACCCCAGCTGGGCCCCCGACGGACGCCACCTGGTGTTCGCCTCCGACCGCAAGGGTGTGTTCAACCTCTACGTCTGCGACGTGGACGAGGGCACGATTCGCCAACTGACGTCCGGAGACGAGCCGGACATCACCCCGGCCTGGTCCCGCTAGGGATCGGGCGCAACCTGCACCGAACATGAAGGAGCTGCCGGAATGAACCACTGGTACAACCGCAACGTCCCCGCCGTGCTGGGCCTGATCGCCGTCCTGGTCCTGGCCGGATTCGTGGCCGGCTGCAGCAAGAAGCCCGAGGCCGAAACCGATCCGACCGTAGGCACGGGCCAGCAGCCCGTCGAGACGGTCCCGACCCAGCCGACCATCGAGCCCGAGGTGCCCGAGGTGACCGCCCCCGACTACGCGGCCCTGGACCCGGCCGACTACGGCATCGGCGACGTGTACTTCGCCTTCGACGAGTACGACCTCTCGACCGAGGCCATGGGCATCCTCACGCGCAACGCCCGCATCCTGCGCGAGGCCGGCGTGACGGTGCTGATCAGCGGCCACTGCGACGAGCGGGGCACCGTGGAGTACAACCTGGCCCTGGGCGAGAAGCGCGCCAAGGCCGTGCGGGACTACCTGGTGAGCCTGGGCGTGCCCGCGGCCGATCTGCGCGTGACGTCCTACGGCGAGAGCAAGCCGTTCGCCATGGGCCACACCGAGGCGGCCTGGGCGCAGAACCGCCGGGCCCACTTCGAGCGGCCGTAGCCGGAAGGGCAACGATGAACGGACGGAACCGTATCCTGGCGGCGGCCGCCCTCGCGGCGGCCGTTGCCGCCGGCGCCGGGTGCGCGCCGCAGCTGGACCGCATCGAGGTCGGCGTCCAGGAGAACCGGGACGAGGTCGCCCGCATGCAGGCGGAGAACCGCCGCCTGCTGCAGGAGGTCCAGGCCCTGGGGCAGCTGCTGCGCATGGACCGCGACGCGGGCGACGAATCCTCGGCCATGCGCCTGGCCAAGCTCGAGCAGGTCTCCACGCGCCTGGACCAGCTGCTGCGCAAGCTGGACGACAACGCCCAGTACATGCGCGACCTCTCGGCGCGGGTCGACCTGCTGGCCACCCGCTCGGGCCTGCCGACCCTCGGCGAGTACAAGCCACCGGTCGCCGGGGCGGGGGCCGAGACCCTGCCCGAGGAGGGGCGGGCCATCCTCGAGGCCGCGGAGCTGGACCGCAGCCGCGGCAACCTGGAGCTGGCGCGCTCGGGCTTCGCGGAGTTCCTGGCCCGCTACCCCCGGGCCGAGGCCGTCGACCGGGCCGTGTACTGGCTGGGCGACCTGGCCTACGGCGAGGGCGAGCACGAGGCGGCGCTGGTCCGCTTCCGGGAGGTCATCGACGACCATCCGGACAGCGAGCTGCGGTCGGCGGCCCTGGCCAAGGCCCGCGCCTGCCTGCTGGCCCTCGGGCGCAAGGACGAGGCCTGGAGCATGGGCACGCGCCTGCTGCAGGAGTACCCGCAGTCGGACGAGGCTGCGCAGCTGAGGCTCGAGCGGGGCGACGGCTGAGCGCCGTCCCGCGGGCAAGGAGAACCGCGCCATGGGCAAGCATTCGGTGCTGAAGCTGGCCCGGGGGCTGAACCAGCCCTTCCGGCCCGTGGAGATCGCCGACCTGGACGGCGACTACCACGCCTTCATCGTGCGCTACAGCGGCGACTACATCGCCCACGCCCACGACCGGGACGAATTCGTCTACGTCCTCGAGGGCGCGGTCACCTTCGAGATCGCCGGCAGGAGCGAGGAGGTCCGGCAGGGCGAGGCCATCCTCATCCCCGCCGGCACCCGGCACCGGCCCCGCTGCCGGAGCACGGCCCTGGGCATGGTCGTCGAGACCAAGGGCCTGCAGAAGCAGGCCGATCCCCGGGACTGACGCCTGGGTACCGGCGCGAAGGGGGCGGGCCCGCGGGCCCGCCCCTCGCCTTTCCCCACGGATGGCCCCGCGGGCTAGAGGTGCTCCTCCGGCTGCTCGAGCATCTTCTCCACCCACAGCACGTCGTCCCGGCTGCCGATGTACAGGGGCACCCGCATGTGGAGGTCCTCCGGGACGATGTCCAGGATGGGCCCGCGCCCGTCGGAGGCGTAGCCGCCGGCCGCCTCGGCCACCATGGCCAAGGGCGCTGCCTCGCACATCAGGCGCAGCTTGCCGCCGGGCTTGTCCGCCGTCGGCGGATACAGGTAGATGCCGCCCTTGAGCAGGTTGCGGTGGAAGTCGGCCACGAGCGAGCCGATGTAGCGCGCCGTCAGTCCGCCGGGCTTGCCGCCCTCGCGGCCGTACTTCAGCTGGTGCACGACCTCGCGCACCCGGGGCGACCAGCGGGGCTCGTAGGCCTCGTTCACCGAGTAGATGCCGCCGCAGAACGGCGTGCTGATGTTCTCGTGGCTGAGCAGGAACTCGCCGATGCCCGGGTCCATGGTGAAGCCGTGCACCCCGTGGCCGGCGGTGTAGACCATCATCGTGCTCGAGCCGTAGATGACGTAGCCGGCCGCCACCAGGGACGAGCCCGGCTGCAGCAGGTCCTCGTCCTGGAGGTGGTCCAGGGCCGAGCGCCGCCGCCAGACGCCGAAGATCGTGCCCACCGAGACGTTCACGTCGATGTTCGAGCTGCCGTCCAGGGGATCGAAGACCACGACGTAGCGCCCGCTGCCCTCGCGGGTGTCGGCGAAGAAGGGGTGCTCCATCTCCTCGCTGCCCATGATGGAGACCTGGCCGCGGGTGCCCAGGCAGTGCAGGAAGACGTGGTTGGCGAACTCGTCCAGATTCTGGACCTCCTCGCCCTGCACGTTCACCTTGCCCGCCGCGCCCAGGATGTCCTCGGCCAGGCCGGCCTTGTTGACCTCCTGGCTGACGATCTTCGCCGCCAGGGAGATGTCGTTCAGCAGCCCGGTGAAGTCGCCGCTGGCGCTCGGATGCAGGCGCTGCATCTCCAGGATGTGGGCCTCGATGGTCTGCAGGTTGCGGGGTTGGCGGGTCATGGTGCCCCTTCGGGAAGGCCCGTCCGGGGACGGACAAGACGGTCGGCCAATGTCTATCGCCTTCATTCTAGCGGCCTGGGACGGCGGCCGCGACAACGATTCTCTTGCCTTGCCCTGATCCGTTTGCCATCGTGGCCGCTGGACTCCGCCACCGGGGATTTCCGGGCGGACGCCGCGCGCCCTCGGGGCCGCGGGACCGCCCCCAGCGCGCGCCGCGGCGCCCGACGCCCAGCCCGTCCGGGCTACAGGAGGAACCATGTCCGACGCCATGTACGACGTTCCTTTCCCGCAGAACGAACCCATCCTGGGCTACCTGCACGGCTCGCCCGAGAAGGCCGAACTCAAGGCCGAGCTCAAGCGCTTGGCCGGCGAGCAGATCGAGATCCCGCTAGTGATCGGCGGCCAGGAGGTGCGCACCGGCGCTCTGGCCGACTGCGTGATGCCCCACGACCACCGCAAGGTGCTGGGCCGCTACCACAAGGCCGGCGAGAAGGAGGTCCGGGCCGCCGTCCGGGCCGCCGTCAAGGCCAAGAAGGGCTGGGCCGCCACGCCCTTTGCCCACCGTGCGGCGATCCTGCTG
>JBHEPC010000056.1:0-11184 GCA_046260475.1 Candidatus Krumholzibacteriia bacterium
CAGCCGCCGCTCGTCCTGGTCCTCCAGGGGCAGATAGTAGAGGATGCGGTCCAGCAGCTTGTCGCCATCGATCAGGAAGAAGTACATGGCGTAGAGCATGATCGCGAGCATGAAGAAGAACTCCACCGTGCCGATGGTGACCGCGGAAAGGCTGCCCATCAGCAAGCTGCTGAGGGTGCCCACGATCTCGCTCACCTTGGTCAGGATGTCGGCCTGGTAGGGGGCGAAGCGGTCGTAGAAGGGCTGCTGATTCAGCCAGGTCATCGCCTCGTCCGGATTCTCGAAACGCTCCCGCACCCAGGGCGCGGCCGAGTTGGCCACCCGCATGGCCTGGGCGGTGACCACGCCCACCAAAAAGCCCAGGGGCACGATGACCACCAGCACGATCACCAGCAGGCACAGCAGCGAGGCCGGGGGCCTGCGCCCCCGCGTCACCACGAGCAGCCGCCGGTAAAGGGGCAGCGTCAGGGAGGTGAAGATGCCCGCCAGCATCACCGCGGTGAGGAAGGGCCGGATCATGGACAGGAAGATGGCCGTGATGCCCAGCATGAGCAGCAGCAGCACGGTCTTGCTCAGGGTCGAGGCCTCGAAAGTCGGGCTCATGGCCGGGTCCTTCCGCGGGGGTTCGCACGCATGGTAGTCGAAACCACGGTCGCGGCCCAGCCGGAAACCTGCTGGCCATCGCCGCCCGATCCGCTACATTACGCCCGTGACGCCGTTTCCCGGGCCGCCGGGCCCGTTCCCCAGCCGAGGAGATCTCCGTGGCCGACCTCAAAGCCGCCATCACGACCAGCAAGGGCACCATCAACCTGGACCTGTTCGCCGCACGGGCGCCGCTGACCGTGGCCAACTTCGCCAACCTGGCCCGGCGCGGCTTCTACGACGGCCTGAGCTTCCACCGGGTCATCGCCGATTTCATGGTCCAGGGCGGCTGCCCCGAGGGCACCGGCACCGGCGGCCCGGGCTACCGCTTCGAGGACGAGTTCGACCCCGACCTCGGCCACGACGGCCCCGGCGTCCTGTCCATGGCCAACGCCGGCCCCGGCACCAACGGCAGCCAGTTCTTCATCACCCACGTGGAGACCCCCTGGCTGGACCGCAAGCACACGGTGTTCGGCAAGGTGTGCGGGCCCGAGGACCAGCAGGTGGTCGACGCCATCCAGGGCGGCGACACCATCGAGAGCGTGACCGTCACCGGCGACGACCCCGCCCTGGCCAAGGCGGCCGACCGCCTCGCCGACTGGAACAACAAGCTGGACAAGCGCTTCCCGGATCTCAGGCCGGCGGGCTGACCCCGGCCGGTCGTGGCACGGCGCCGGCGGGCGGGCTCCCTGCGGGGGGCCCGCCCGCGTCGTTCTGCGCGCGGAACCGGGACCGCCGGAGCCGTGTATAAGGGGGACGGGCCCGACCGCGGGCGGAATCGCCATTCCTGCCTAGACTGGGAAAGGACAGCCCCATGCCCGGAGGACCGATCATGTTCAAGATCCTGATCGCCGGCACCCTGCTGTTGGGGTCGCTGGTGTTGATCGCCAATTTCGCGCCCGCGCGGGGCCGCCTGCGTGATGCGCTCGACGCCATCGTCCCGGCCGTCCTGGCCGGCGACCAGGCCGAACCCGCAGCCAAGGAGAACGGCAAGGTGCGCAGAAGCGACGACGATTGGCAGCGGATCCTCAGCCCCGAGCAGTACCAGGTCATGCGCTGCAGCGCCACCGAGCGCCCCTTCACCGGCAAGTACTGGAACCACAAGCAGGAGGGCACGTACCTGTGCGCCGGCTGCGGCGCCGGGCTGTTCAGCTCGGCCACCAAGTACGACAGCGGCAGCGGCTGGCCCAGCTACTTCGCGCCGGTGGACAAGGACGCCATCGGCGAGCTGAAGGACATCTCCCTGGGCGTGGTGCGCACCGAGATCATCTGCAGCCGGTGCGAGGCGCATCTGGGCCACGTCTTCAACGACGGTCCCCGGCCCACGGGCCTGCGCTACTGCGTCAACTCGGCCTCCCTGGACTTCGTGCCCAAGGACGAAGGCGGGGCGGACGCGAAGCAGCTGCCGGACCGGGAGTGACCGCGTGCCCGGGCCGGCCGCGGCGACGGTGGGCCACCCCCTGACCCACACCCTGATCACCGGCGCGTCGGCCGGGCTGGGTCTCGAACTGGCCCGGCTGTTCGCGGCCGACGGCCACCCCCTGGTGCTGGTGGCGCGCCGCGAGGACCGGCTGCAGGCCCTGGCCGCCGTCCTGCGCCAGGATTTCGAGGTGGACGTGCGGGTGATGGCGGCCGACCTGACCCGGCCGGAGGCGCCGGCGGCCCTGGTCGCCCAATTGGCTCAGGAGGGGCCGGCCATCCGCCACCTGGTCAACAACGCCGGCTTCGGTGCCTACGGGAGCTTCACCGCACGGGACCCGCAGCTCTACCGCGCCATGCTGGACCTGAACGTGCGCGCCTTGACGGACCTGACCCGCCTGCTGCTGCCGCCGCTGCTGGCGGCGCCGGACGGCGGTCGCCGGGGCGTGCTGAACGTGGCCTCCACCGCCGCCTTCCAGCCCGGTCCCCTGATGGCCGCCTACTTCGCCAGCAAGGCCTACGTGCTGTCCTTCAGCGAGGCCCTGCACGAGGAGCTGCGGGGCACCGGCGTCACCGTCACCGCCTTCTGCCCGGGCCCCACGCGCACGGAGTTCTTCGGCCACGGGGCCATGATCCCGCCGGATGCCGTCCTGCCCGACGGCTCCATCGACCCCGCCGCCCTGGCGCGCCACGAGCGTCGGGACGGCCGCCGCATGGACCCCACCGTGGCCGCGCGCCTCGGCTACCGGGGCTACCTGGCGGGCAAGGCGGTGGTCATCCCCGGCCGCCGCAACGCGCTGCTGGCGCAGGCTTCGCGGCTGCTGCCGCGGGCCGCGGTGCGGCGCCTCGTGCACACGACGATGAGGAAATAGAGCCGTCCCGGCGCCGCTTCAGGCCTCGTCCGCGCCCTCGTGCCGGCCCCGCGCCTCCTGATCGTGCCAGGCCAGGCCCAGGGCCGCGCGGGCGACCGGATCCAGTTCCCGGTACGCCCGCTCCTTGCGGTCCTCGTCCAGGGACAGGGAGTGCAGCAGCAGGTCGGCCAGGCGCCCGAGGGTCGTGCCCTCGGGTGCTTCCCATTCGCCGGCGGCGCGGTCCTGCAGGGCGGCCAGGATGCGCGGGCGCAGGGCGTCGGCGGCGGGGCGGGCGGGCTCGACTTCCGGCAGCAGTTCGGCGTCGACCTTGCGGTAGAGGCGGTCGCTGGTCGTCTCGGCGATGGCGACCCGGCCCAGGGCCGCAACGATCATCACCCAGCGGCCGTCCTCCAGGCGCTCGTGCTGGACGATCTCGGCCAGGGTGCCCAGGTCCGCCAGCCGGGGGCCCCGCTCGTCCCGCGGATCGCCCGGGCTGTACGGGGTCAGCACCAGGCGCCCGGGGGCGTCCATCAGGTCCTCCATCATCTGGCGGTAGCGGGTCTCGAAGACGTGCAGCGGCGCCACCACGCCCGGGAACAGGTAGTAGTCCGGCAGGGGAAAGACGGGCACGGCGGCCAGGGTGCGGTGCTGGGACGGCTTCACGGCGCGGCGCTCTCCGGGCGGTCGGGAAGGGTGGCGGTTCCTGACCCACAAGGTAGGAGAGTTTCCGTCTGCGACCACCCGGCCGCGCCGGCCGCGCCCTACGTGGACGTCCACTGCCCCGGGTCCAGGGCCAGCCACTGTGCCAGGGCCGCGTGGACGTCCCCGTACTCGCCCTTGAGGTCGCGGGGATACTCGAAGAAGAGCTCGACGGCCGTGGCGAAGAACTCGGCGGGGCTTTCGGCGGCGTTCTCGTCGAACAGCACCTCGCGGCGGCGGCGCAGCAGCTTGCGGTGCCGCGCGAAGGCGGCGGCGAAGACCCCCGGCCACAGGGCCGCCAGGTCCGCAGCGTGCAGCGGCGGGCAGCCGTCGGCCTCGCCGGTCAGCTCGTCCAGCTGGTGGGCGAACTCGTGCAGCACCACGTTGTAGCCGTCGCGCCGGCCCGCCTCGCGGGCCACGTCCTGCCAGCTGAGGATGACCACGCCCCGCTGCCAGGACTCGCCGGCCAGCTCGTCCTCGCCCTCGTGGACGAAGCCGTCCTCGTCGGCCACGCCGTGGTCCACGACGAAGGCCTCCGGGTAGACGAGCACCGTGTCCAGGCCCGGGTACCAGTCGGCGTCCGGCCGCAGCTGCAGCAGGGCGGCCAGCCCGGCGACGGCCAGCTCCATCTCGCGGGTCACGGCCAGGCCCGCGGCCCCCTCGAAGTGCTTCTCCGCCAGCAGCACCTGCACCGCGCCCTCGTGGCGGGGGCGCATCGCCGCGGGCAGGGCGGCGGTCAGGGGCGCCAGGCGGTGCATCAGCGCCCGATCGGCGTCGGCCAGCGGGGTCTGCAGCAGCTTGCGGCGGCGGCGGCCCTTGAAGAGGAACACGGTGCGTCCTTTCGGCGGAAGGTGCTGGGACATGGTACGTTCGGCGGCCCGGGCGGCAAATACCCTTTTCGCGCCACGGCGGTCCGCCTATACTCGGCAGGTACCCTCACCGCCCGGGAAGGAGACCCCATGAAGCATGTGACGGCCATCATCCTCGGCGGAGGACGCGGCACCCGCCTGTACCCCCTGACCCTCGAGCGCAGCAAGCCCGCGGTGGCGTTCGCCGGCAAGTACCGGCTCATCGACGTCCCCATCAGCAACTGCATCAACTCGGGACTGAAGAAGATCTTCGTGCTGACCCAGTTCCTCTCGGCGAGCATGCACCAGCACATCATGCGCACCTACCGCTTCGACCAGTTCACCGAGGGCTTCGTGGACATCCTGGCCGCCGAGCAGACGCCCGATCGCGCCGACTGGTTCCAGGGCACGGCCGACGCGGTGCGCGCGACCCTGAACCACACCATGTACTACGACTCGCGGCAGGTGGTGATCCTCTCGGGAGACCACCTGTACCGCATGGACTACTCCCGGCTGGTGGACTTCCACCGCGAGAGCGGCGCCGACGTCACCCTGGCGGTCTACCCGGTGACCCGGGAGGAGGCCCCGCGCCTGGGCCTGCTGCGCGCCGACGCCGACGGCCGCGTCGTCGAGTTCGTGGAGAAGCCGCAGGATCCGGCCGTGGTGGACCGCTTCCGGGCTCCGGCCGAGCTGTTCGACCGCCGGGGCCTGCCGGTCCAGGGCGAGCGCTACCTGGCCTCCATGGGCATCTACGTGTTCGAGGCCGACCTCCTGCGCGGCATGTTGGCGGACTCGGCGAAGACCGACTTCGGGGGCGAGATCATCCCCGACGCCATCGCCGCCCGCAAGGTGATGGCCTACCCGTTCAGCGGCTACTGGCGCGACATCGGCACGATCGCCTCGTTCTTCGACGCCAACCTGGACCTGGTGCGGCGCGATCCGGAGTTCGACCTGCACGCGCCCGGCTGGCCCTTCTACACCCGTTCGCGCTCCCTGCCGCCCAGCCGCATCGTGGGTTCGGAGATCCGCGACAGCCTGATCGTCGAGGGCTCGTGCATCACCGGCGCGGTGATCGAGAACTCCATCGTCGGCGTGCGCGGCCAGGTGGGCGAGGGTTCGGTGCTCAAGGACGTGATCATGATGGGCAGCGACTTCTACGACGGCGAGCGCAGCCTGGGCGACCTGGAGCAGCGCGCCGACGACGCGCCGCCCATGGGCGTCGGGCGCAACTGCCGCATCGAGCGCTGCATCATCGACAAGAACGCGCGCATCGGCGACGGCGTGATCATCACGCCGCGGCCGGACGTGACCGAGTACGAGGGCCAGCGCCGCTGGATCCGCGACGGCATCACCATCATCCCCAAGGGCACGGTGATCCGGTCGGGCACCGAGCTTTGAGCACGCGCCGTTCCGGGCCGCTGCTGCTGGCCGCCTGGCTCGCCCTGGCGGGCGCCGCCGTGCCCGCAGCCGCGGCCGCCGCCGACGGCCCCTGCGCGCGGGCGAGCCTAACCGCCTACGGCATCGTCCCGGACCTGTTCTACGCGGACCGGCCCGATTCGCTGGTCGGCCTGCTGGTGGCCTGGGACGAGGCCTGCGGCCCCGCCGAGGTGATCGGGCGCACCCGCATCCTGGCCGCCATCTGGGACGACGCATTCGACGAGTGGGTCTACGACGACACCATCATCGACGAGCTGGCCGCCTACCGCCGGTTGCTGGACCGCGGCCGCGATCCCGACGCCGACGACCCGCGCGAACGCTACGACGCGTTCACCGTCGCCCTGGCCGACCAGCTGCTGCCCCACACCGACCGCGGCAGCCTGGAGGAGTTCTTCTGCCTCTTCTACGCGGGACGGACCGCCCAGGCCATGACCCTGCTGTCGGGCGAGGCGCTGGCCGACACCGAGCTGGCGCGCCTGCACGGCAACGCGCACGAAGTCCTGCAGGCGCCGCAGCCGGTGGTGTCGATCGCCCTTGGCGGCGGCCTCTGGCGGCCGGGCGGCGACGCGGAGTTCGTCGGCGGCAAGACCCTGGTCAGCGCCCTGGCCGGCCTGCGCGGGCGCAGCTGGCTGGGCCGGCTGGTGCTGGAGATGCGGCTCGGCCGCGCCGACCGGCCCTACACCGTGGCCCGGGACGGCCTGCCCCGCCTCTCGGACCGTTACGACGCCGTCCTGGCCGGCGTCGAGCTGGGCCGCATCGTCCCTGTACGCGACCGGATCGCCCTGGATGTCTTCGGTGGCGTGGGCGCCGACGCGATCAAGCCCTTCAAGGACGAGGACCTGACCCTGGGCACGGTCCAGGCCAGCCTGGGCCTGGGCTGCCGCGTCTTCCTGGGCCCTGACCGCGCCTGGCTGCTGGGCCTGGACGCGCGCCGCGAGTGGCTGGCCGACCGCAACACCAGCGGCACGCCGCTGGGCGGCCGGGCCTGGAGCGTGCGCCTGGTCGGCGGCTTCGTGCTGGACGAGGGGCGAGGTGCGCGGCGCCGGGCGCTGTCGCCCTAGCCGGCGCGCCTTCCTTTGGCGATCCGCCGGCCGGATGCTATGATCGCCCCCGCATCGCCCGCATCGCCCGCGCCGCCGTCCGCCGCCAACCCGGAGCAGCCCATGGCCCGCACCGCCCGCAGAGCCCGCCGTGCCCGCAACGCGGCCGCCGATCCCACGCTGCGGCGCCACCTGCTGCTGGTGGCCGTGGTGGCCGTCGCCTGGCGCGCCGTCGCCTGGGCGCTGCTGGCGCGCACGCCCTTCTTCACCACGCCGGTGGTGGATGCGTCCCACTTCGACCTCTGGGCGCGGGCCCTGATGGAGGGGCAGGACTTCCAGCCGGGCGCCTACTTCAAGCCGCCCCTGTACCCCCACCTGCTGGCGGCGTTCTATCAGCTGGGCCTGGGGCTGCGCGGGGTCTACGCCCTGCAGGGGTTGGCGGGGATGGGCACGGCGCTGCTGACCCTGCTGGTGGCCCGGCGCCTGCTGCCGCCGCGGGGGGCCCTGGCGGCCGGCCTGGTGGTGGCCCTGCTGCCCATCCTGCCGTTCTTCGAGTTCCAGCTCCTGGCCGAGAGCTGGACCACCCTGCTGGTCCTGATGGCCGTGGTCTGGCTGCTGGCCGCGGCCGAGCGGCCGGCGCGGGCGCTGAGCGCCGGGGCGTTCGCGGGGGCGGCCCTGGCCCTGGCCGCCCTGGGCCGGCCGAACCTGGTGCCGGTGATCGCCGCGGCGGCCGCGTGGCTGGGGTTCGTCCTGCGCGCAAGCGATCAGGACACTCAGCGCCCTCACCGCTCCCGGAACAGCTGGGGCCCGGTGGCGGCGCTGCTGCTCGCCTCAGCGGTCGTGTTGCTGCCGACCACGCTGCACAACTGGCGGGCGTCGGGGCAGCTGGTGCCCGTGAGCGCCAACCTGGGCGCCAACCTGGTGGCCGGCAACCGCGACCAGGCCGACGGCGTCTCGGCCATCGCCGTGGGCGCCGAGTGGGATGACCTGCAGCGGCGCAGCTTCCAGGCCGGGTACCGGGATCCGGCGGCCTCGTCCCGCTGGCTGACAGGGCAGGCGCTGGCCTGGATCGGCGATCATCCCGGCCGCGCCGCCGAGCTGCTGGGCCGCCGGGTGCTGGCCTTGGTCAGCGGCTGGGAGCCGCGCAACAACATCGGCGCCGCCTGGCTGGCCGAGCGTCACGGCGTCGTCATCCTGCACCGCTGGTGGCCGGGCACCTGGCTGGTGCTGCCCCTGGCGGTGGTGGGCCTGGTCGCGGTGCGCTGGGGCCGCGCGGCGTGGCTGCTGGCCCTGGTGGTGGGGGTGCAGGCCCTGTCGGTGCTGCCGTTCTTCGTCAACGCCCGCTTCCGCATGCCGCTGCTGCCGCTGCTGGCGGTGTTCGCGGTCGTGGGGGTCCTGGCCCTGGCCGAGGCCCGGCGCCGCCCCGGGCCGCGGCGCCTGGTCCTGGCCGCCGTGCTGGTGGCCGCCGCCGTGGTCACCAACGGGGACTGGCTGAAGCTGGGGGCGCCCCGCTGGGGGGCCGAGGACGCCTTCAACGAGGCGCTGATCAACTTGCGCGGCTACGGCGGCCGTCCGGTGGACGAAGCGGCCGCCCTGGCGCTGCTGGCCGAATCCGCCGACCTGGATCCCGCCTTCCCGGACGCCCACGAGCGGACCGGCAGCATGCTGCTGCAGCAGGCCCAGCTGCGGCTGCACGAGGTGCGCCGCCTGCTGGCCGGGGGCGACCACGGCCGGGCCCAGGCCCAGGCCCAGCTCGTGCTCCGGCGCCTGGACGAGGCCGCCTCCGCCCACGGCCGCGCCCTGGCGGCCTTCGACCGGTCCTTCAACTCCCTGGCGAACCTGGGGGCGGCCGGCCTGTTGCGGGGCGAGACCCTGGCCGAGCTGGCCACGGCCGCCGCCGCGGCGGGGGACCAGGATGCGGCCGCGCGGCTGCGCCGGGACGCGGCCGCCGCCTGCGGCGAGGCCGTCGCCTGGTTCGACCGCGCCCTGGCCCTGGACCCGGCCGCCCGGTCCGTCCGCGAGAACCGCGCCCTGGCCGACGGGCTCCGGCGCGACCTGCAGACCGCCGGCGGGGCGGTGGCGCCGCGCTAGCCCCGATTGCGACCGGCGGCGGGCGCATCTACCATGGTTGGAAACCGTCCCGTGGCGCCCGCCCCGCGCCCCACCCTGCACAAGGAGCCAGGTCGATGAAGTTCGAGACCAGACTCGAGAAGCTGCTCGCCGGCGGCAACGTCCAGCGCAACCTCGCCCGTCCTGCCCTGATCAAGGCCTGCGTCGCCAACGGCGAGGCCCTGGTCAGCTCCTGCGGCGCCCTGGCCACCTGGACCCGCCCCGAGTCCACCGGCCGCAGCCCCGCCGACACGGTCATCGTCAAGCGGCCCGAGACCGCCGACACCATCGACTGGAGCGCGGCCAACAACCTGCCGCTGGACCCGGAGACCTTCGACATGCTGGTCGAGGACGCCCTGAAGACCCTGAAGAAGAGCCCGCAGGTCTACGCCAGCGACCGCGTCGTGGGGGCGGACGCCGGCTACGCCCTGCCGGTGACCACGGTGGTCAACAAGGCCCTGAACGTGCTGTTCTGCGACAACATGTTCCGGCCCGTGCCCAAGGACATCGACCGGAGCATCTTCGCCGACCGGCCCTTCACCCTGCTGGCCTGCCCGGACCAGAAGCTGGACCCCGCGCGCTACGAGGGCCGGCTGCGGGTCGATCCGCGCCTGGGCCACACCAGCACCATGGTGATCGCCGCGGACTTCGACCGCCGCATCGGCGTGGTCTACGGCTCGTCCTACTGCGGCAGTTGCAAGAAGCTCCTGTTCACGGTGATGAACTACCTGCTGCCGGAGGCGGGCATCCTGCCCCTGCACTGCTCGGCCAACGAGGGCCGCAAGGGCGACGTCGCCCTGCTGCTGGGCCTTTCGGGCACCGGCAAGACCACCCTGTCGGCGGACCGGCACCGCGCCCTGCTGGGCGACGACGAGCACGGCTGGAGCGACGACGGCATCGCCAACTTCGAGAACGGGTGCTACGCCAAGCTCATCGACCTGAACCCGAAGAAGGAGCCGGAGATCTACAAGGCCTGCTTCCACGAGGCCCCCTACACGCAGCACGGCGCCGTCATCGAGAACGCGATGATGTACCCGAACGGCGAGTTCGACCTCTTCGACGACCGCCTGACGCCCAACAGCCGCGGCAGCTACCTGCTGACCGCGCTGGACAACATCAAGGAAAGCTCCACCGGAGACCACCCGCGCACGATCCTGTTCCTGACCGCCGACGCCAACGGCGTGCTGCCGCCGGTCAGCAAGCTGACCCGCGAGCAGGCCATGCTGTGGTTCCTGATGGGCTACACCAGCAAGCTGGCCGGCACCGAGACCGGCGTGACCGAGCCCAAGAGCGCCTTCAGCCGCTTCTTCGGCGCGCCCTTCATGCCCCGCAACCCGGACGACTACTCCAGCCTGCTGGGGCGCAAGCTGGACGAGCACGGCACCCAGGTCTACCTGGTGAACACCGGCTGGAGCGGCGGCCCCTACGGCGTGGGCGCGCGCATGGACATCATGCTGACCCGCGCCATGTGCGCCGCGGCCATCGAGGGCAAGCTGAAGGACGTCGAGTACGACCAGGACCCCTACTTCAAGGTGTGGGTGCCGCGCACCTGCCCGGGGGTGGACGACCCGTCGATCCTGCACCCGGCCAACACCTGGGACGACCAGGCCGCCTACACGGAGCGGGCCCGCAAGCTGGCGGGCGAATTCGCCGCGCAGTGGCACAAGTCGTACGCGGACAAGGGCATCGACAAGGCCATCGCCCAGGAGTGCCCGGGGCTGTAGCCGACGCGCGGAGTGTTGTCCATGAACCGATCGCTCGTGACCACGGCCGCCGTGCTGGGCCTTGCCGCCCTGTCCGCCCAGGCCCTGGCCTTCTCAAGCACCGCCCCCGACCGTCTCACCGACGCGCCGGGCGAGGGCAACTGCACCGCCTGCCACGCCACGTTCCCCCTGAACTCGGGCGCGGGCAGCCTGGCCGTCAGCGGCGTGCCGGCAGCCTACACGCCCGGGGCCGCCTACGACGTGACCATCACCCTGGCCGATCCGGACGCCCAGCGCTGGGGCTTCGAGTTCACCGTGCTGGGTGCGGACACCACCAGCATCGGCACCCTGGCCCTGGTCGATGCCGGGGTCCAGTTGTCCACGACCCTCGGCCGCACCTACGCCAAGCACACCTCGACGGGCACCCACCCGGGCA
>JBHEPC010000408.1:0-11634 GCA_046260475.1 Candidatus Krumholzibacteriia bacterium
GGACCGGGTGCTGGCCCGCCTGGGCAACAGCGGGCTGCGGATCATCGAGAAGCTGATGGGGCTGCTGCTGACGGTGATCGCCGTGCAGCTGGTCATCGACGGCGTGGTGCCGGTCGTGCGGCGGATGCTGGTGTAGTGCGCCCCCCGGCCCCTCGCTGCCGGCCGCCGCCGGGATGGTTTGACAGTCTCCCGATCGTAACCTACCGTCCCTCCCTGACCAACAGGGAACCCCCACCCCTGCACCGGAGGCGATCCATGACCTCGACGATGCGTAGCCGCGGCCGCACGGCCCTGCTGACGTTCGCGCTGCTGGCGGCAACCGTGCCCTGGCTGCTCGGCGCCGGCGCGGCCACCTGCCTGGCCCAGGACCACGGCCAGGACCAGGACCCCGTCCACGGCACCGCCCAGGGCGACCCCCACCTGGTGACCGAGGGGGCGCACGGGGGCGCGCACCACACCGTCAGCGCGGTGGGCCTGCTGCCCTTGTGGACGGCGATCCCCTTCGTGGGCATCCTGCTCTCGATCGCCCTCGGACCCCTGGTGGCCCCCCATTTCTGGCATCGTCACTTTCCCAAGGTCTCGGCCTTCTGGGCCCTGATCTTCGCCCTGCCGTTCCTGGTCTGGAACCCGGCCGAGGCGGTGCAGGAGATCCTGCACATCTACCTGGTGGACTACTTCCCGTTCATCATCCTGCTGTGGGGCCTGTTCACCATCAGCGGCGGCATCTACGTGGGCGGCGCGCTGAAGGGCAAGCCCGTGGTGAACCTCGTGCTGCTTCTGATCGGCACCTTCCTGGCCTCGCTGATCGGCACCACCGGCGCGGCGATGGTGCTGGTGCGGCCCCTGCTGCGGGCCAACGCCTGGCGCCGCAACAAGACGCACCTGGTCATCTTCTTCATCTTCCTGGTGGCCAACATCGGCGGCTCGCTCACGCCGCTGGGCGATCCCCCGCTGTTCCTGGGCTTCCTGCACGGGGTGCCCTTCTTCTGGGTGACCACCGGCCTGCTGCCCCACATGCTGCTGACGGTGGCGGTCGTGATGGTGGTGTTCTTCCTGGTGGACACGCGCTTCTACCGGCGGGAGAAGGGCAAGCCGACCGCATCCGGCGAGGGCGGCATCCGCATCGAGGGTGCCCACAACCTGCTGTTCCTCTTCGGCGTGATGGGCGCGGTGATCATGTCCGGCTCGCTGCGCCTGCCGGCGGTGCCCGTCTACTCCGGCGGCAGCCACCTGATCGCGGTGCCGCTGCAGAACTGGCTCAAGGACGCCATCATCATCCTGATGGGCATCCTCTCCCTGCGCACGACCTCCCGGGCCCTGCGGGAGCGCAACGGCTTCTCCTGGTTCCCCATCAAGGAGGTGGCCTACCTCTTCGCGGGCATCTTCATGACCATCATCCCGGCGCTGGCCATCCTCAAGGCGGGCGGCGACGGCGCGCTGGCGGGGCTGACCAACGCGGTGCACGGCCCGGTGCGCTACTTCTGGGCCACGGGCATCCTCTCGGCCTTCCTGGACAACGCTCCCACCTACCTGACGTTCTTCAACTCGGCCCTGGGCTCGCTGGGCGTGACCGAGGCCATGGTGCCGGGCATGCTGGGCTACAAGGAGGCGGCGCTGGTCAACCCGGAGTTCATCCACGACCTGCAGGCCATCTCCTGCGGCGCGGTGTTCATGGGGGCGATGACCTACATCGGCAACGCGCCCAACTTCATGGTCAAGTCCATCGCCGAGGAGGCGGGCATCCCCATGCCGAGCTTCTTCGGCTTCATGCTCAAGTGGTCGATCCCGGTGCTGCTGCCGGTGTTCGTCGTCGTCACCCTGGTGTTCTTCGCCTAGAGGAGGTTCGAGGACCATGGCCAAACAGACTAGCTCCGCGCAACCTGCCTTCTACGAAGTGGTGTTCCGGGGCAAGCCCAAGGTGGTGCGGGCCTTCGTGCACGGCCTGGTCATGGGCGCGGACGCCGACGCGACCGTCTTCTTCAGCTACACCGACGGCATCGCCCACGAGGGCAAGCTGGAGCAGCTGGCCGGAAAGGTCGGCCTGCGCCCCACCGGCTGCCACGTGGTGGTGGACGCCGGCACCAGCGCCCTGATCAAGGCCCTGGCCAGGCGGATCACCGAGCAGACGGGGCTCGAGCTGGGCTCCCACCGGCGCATCCGCTCGGCGAAGCTGGCCTTCGCCTGGACCGCCTACACGACCCGGCACGACGCCGAGCTGGAGAAGGCGATCCAGGACCTGCCCACGGGTGTCCGCCTGCAGGGCTTCACCCACGACGTGAACGCCGACCCCTCCGCGCGCGGCGTCGAGGCCTACGCCGCCACCCACCACTTCGAGGCCCGTGCCAAGGGCACCTTCGTCGGACCGGTCGACAGCCTGGTGGCCCTGCGCAGGCGCCTGCAGGAGTTCTCCCTGCTGCAGACCGAGGACGTCGAGCTCGTGCTGGCCTGACCGGCGCCCGCGTCCCGCACACGGAAAGCCCCCGGCCCGCACGGCCGGGGGCTGCGCCGTCCGCGCCGCGGCCGGTCCCTAGCGCAGCAGCATGACCTTGCCCGCGCCGGCCCCGCCCGGCCCCGCCAGCCGCAGCAGGTAGGTGCCGCTGGCGGCGGCGCGGCCAGCGGCGTCGGTGCCGTCCCACGCCGCCTCGTGGACCGCCGCCGCGTGGGGCGCGTCCACCAGGGTGCGCACCAGGCGTCCTCGCAGGTCGTGCACCGCCAGGACGACCCGACCGGCCCGGGGCACGGCGTAGCGGATCACCGTGACGGGGTTGAAGGGATTGGGCCGGTTGCCCAGCACGGCCAGCAGCCGCGGCGGGCCATCCGCGGGGGGCTCCGCCGCCGCCGCCACCCGCAGTTCAAGACACCACCCCAGCAGCGTGCCCGTGTCCCCCGCCGCCAGGTCGGCCGCACGCAGGGTCCACGTGCCGGCCGCGGCCTCGCCGGCCAGGGCCCGCAGATCGCCCGCCGGGCCCAGGTCGCCGGCGTACCAGCCGGCGGCCACGGCGTCGGACCGGCCATCGGCCCGCTGCAGGGGCACCACCGTCCCTGCCGGCGTGGTCAGCTCCAGCTCCAGGTCCCCGGGCCACGGGTGGTCCAGATCGACCCGCACCCGCACGCCGCCGACGGGCCCCAGGTCGGGCACCGCCACGGCGGCCAGCACCCCCGCCGGCGCCGCATCGGGGATGGCCGCCGCCGCGGCATCGCCGCACAGCAGCGTGTCGACCGCCGCGGCCAGCGGCAGCGGCTGCGAGACCGCGGCGCCTGCCGCCGGCACCGCGACCGTCCGCACCGCCGCCAGGAAACCCGGCTGCGCCGCGCCCAGCCGGTAGGTGCCCGCCGGCAGGCCGCTGAAGGCGAAGCCGCCGTCCGCGGCGGCCGTGGCGGTGCGCCCGCCGGGCTCCAGCCAGACCTCGGCCCCGACCAGGGGCGCGCCCCCGGCCGCGGCCGTCACCTGCCCGGTGACGCTGCCGGCGGCGGCCGGCGGGTGCAGCAGCCACTCCACGGCGTTCTGCAGCAGACGGTCCCGGGCCAGGACCTCCAGCCGGTTCCAGCTGAAGGCGAAGCTGACGGTGCGGCCGGCGCTCTGGTCCGGGACGTCGGTCCAGGCCACGGCGGCCGCGCGGCCGTCGGCCCAGGCGGCGCAGGCCTGCGCGCCGTGGGCCGGCACCAGGGCATCGCCGTCGGCGTAGCCCCGGCCGACCAGGCCCAGGACCGTGAACACGGGCACCGGCAGGCTCGCCGCGGCGTGGTCGAGCCCCGTGGCGTCCACGGTGTCGCCCCGATCGCCGGCCCAGGCGGCCGCGTGCAGGACGCGGGACAGGAACTCCGGATCGGCGCGGTGGGCCGCCGCCAGGTCGCCGCCCTCGGTCAGCAGGCGGCCGCCACCGGCCACGTGGGCCAACAGCGCCGCCCGCAGGTCCGGCGGCAGGGGCGCGTCGTGGTCGCCGCGGGCCAGCACCACCAGATCGTAGCCGGGCCAGGCGGCGGGGTCGATCAGCGCGGTCGGCTGGTACGCCGGCGCGTAGCCCAGCCCATGCAGCGACGAGAGGATGGCCAGCCCCGAGCCCGCCGGCGTGGCCGTGTAGCCGACGGCCGTCTCGTCCCCCTGCTTGTCCATCCGGGCCGGGAACGTGTGGCCCGCGCCCAGGGGCAGGTTCGCGTCCACCACGACGATCGTCCCGGTCAGGGGCGCCAGCGCGAGCGCCGCCGGGGCACCACTCTCGGCCAGGTCCAGCTCGGCGGCCCGGGGCAGATGGCCGGCCGCCGTCACCACCGCCAGGTAGCGTCCGATAGGCAGTTCGAGGGTGGCGAATTGTCCGCCCGCGTCGGCGTAGACCGACGCCACAAGCACCCGGTCCTCGGGCCGCCGCACCTCCACGAGCGCCCCCAGGGGCAGGCCCGTGCCCGCGGCGGTGACCGTGCCCTGCAGGCTGGCCCGGGGCGCGGGCGGCAGCGCGGTGCGCCAGTCGTTGGGGCCGAAGAGCAGGGCCGAGGGCGCGTCGTGGGTCAGGTAGCCGAAACGCTCGACCACCAGGTCGATCGCGCCCACCGGCAGGTCCGGCTCGTGGCGCCACCAACCCTGGCCGTCGCTGGTCGTGTCCACCAGCGGCCCCGCCGCGCGGTCCTGACCCGAGCGGTACAGGCGCACCCGCGCCCCCGGCACCGGCACGCCGTCCGGGTCGGTGATCCGCCCGCCCACCGTGCCGAGCGCCGCCACCACGGGCACCGTCGCCGTGTGCACCGCGTAGCCTTCCTTGAGCAGAGCGATGGTCACCGTGCCCAGCGAATCGGGCCGCACCACCAGCGTCACCGCGCCGCCCGCCGCGGCCGCGGTGGTGTCCACGCCGCAGCCGCGCACATGCAGCGAAAGGCCCGCTTCGGCGGCGGTGCCCGTGACGGTGCCCGGTTCGCCCGGCACGAGCGCCCCGTCCAGGGCGATGGCCGGCACGCCGGCGCCCACGGCGGGCGCGGTCAGGGTCGCCGCGCCGGTCACCGGAACGGTGGCGCGGAACAGGACCTGCCCGCTGCCCGCGTCCCGCCCGCGCACCTCCAGCTCCTCGCCGTAAGGGGGCACGAAGCCCGCGAAGGCCGCCGTCCCCGCGCCCTCGACCCGCACCGTGCGCGCCGGCACGCCCCAGCCGCCAAGCGTCACGTCCACCGGACCGAGCCCGGGCGCCGGGTCGGTCAGGTCCACGGCCAGGGCGCCTTCCTGCCCCGCCACCAGCGGCCCCGGCGAGGGCCGCAGGCCCACCGCCACCGGCACCGTCACCGGCACCGGTTCCCGGTGCGGGAGCAGGTTGCGGCCCGTCACCGTCAGGGTCACCGTGCCCGGCGCCGTCACCGGGACGACGAGCGGCACCGCCGCGTAGCCGGTCGCGTCGGTGACCGCCGTGCCGTGCAGCACACCCGGGCCGGTCACGGCGACGCGGGCGCCGGCGACGCCCGCGTTCACGGGAAAGACATCCACGCCCACGGCCAGCTGCCCGTGGTGCGCCACCTGCAGCGGCTGCGGCAGCGCCGTGCGCACCTGCAGGGAGCAGTCGCCGAAGATGTTGTACTGCTCCACGAGCTGCCGACCCTCGTCCCCCGGGTACACGTCCAGCACCTTCATGATGCCGTGCTGGCAGAGGGCACCGATCTCGTCCGCCTGCCCCGAGGCCAGCAGGCCGATGGTCTCGGCCTGCATCACCGTGGGCGGCACCCAGGGCGTGGTGGTCGACGCGCTGTACATGGCGATGGCGCCCCGCGGCGCGGTGGGCGAACCGGTGCGCAGCCAGGCCTCGGCGAAGCATTCGGGATCGCTGAAGCGGCCGTTCGCGCAGCTCACGTCCACGATCCACGGGTTCATCCAGCCGTTGGCCAGGGCGTGGACGTCGGCGTTGTTGAACGGAGGGTTGCCCCAGGACGTGCCCGAGCCGTGGCCCAGGTAGTTCAGCAGGCTGCGCCCCTGGTCCAGGGCGGCGGTGATGTCCGCGCCGGCGGCGTCGGGCTCGTAGATGCGGTCGATGGCGGTGAAGGTCCAGCCCAGCAGGTCCTCCCGCAGCCGGTCCGCCAGCACCGCGTCGGTGGGGTCGCCCAGGTTCGAGGCCGCGCCCGCCCCGTGGGCGTACCACGCACCGTCCGGATCGGGATCCCGCTCGTAGCGCACGAACTTCACCAGCTGGGTGCGCAGCTCCAGCGTGTCCCGGGCCGAGACGCGGGAGACGAAGAGGTCGGGGTAGAGGTCGTCCCCCGCCACCTGGGCGTAGCGGGTGTCGTCGTCCGCCTGTTCGAAGGCGCCCTTGAAGCCCGGCACCAGGGGCGAGTCGCCGGCGAGCACGAGGTAGGTCAGCCCCGCCGGCTCGGCGAAGCGGGCCGCCACCGAGTCGCGGATCGCGTCGGCCGTGCCGCCGGCCGCCTCCACCGTCAGCACCAGGGGCTCGAGGCCCCGCTCCCGCTTCCACTGCAGGAAGGGCTGCAGCACCGGCACGAACGCCGCCGGCGTCACCACCAGCAGCCGGCCGCCCGTGGCCAGGGCCCGGTACTTCCCGGCCCGGTCGGGCGGATTCGCGAAGCGGCGCCCAGCCAGGTCGGCGAAGCCCGGCGCCGGCGGCGCCGTCAGCGCCGTCAGCGCCGGCAGCGGGTTGACGCCGCCGCCGCCGCGGGTCTCGATCTCCAGCTCGAGGGTGCGGAGCACCAGCAGCACGCCCCGGCCGGCGTCCCAGCGCACCGGGAACAGGCGCAGGCCCAGGCCCCGGACGTCCCGCAGCACGTAGGGGCGCCCCGCCCTGACGACCGCGTCCGGATGCACGCCGCCACCGGCGTAGACCGCGCCGAATTCCCGCGGCCGGTCCGCGGGCCGCACGGTGCGCGGCAGGTTGCCCCGCGAGGGCACCGGCGGCGCCGCCGCCACCTCGTGCCAGGTCGCGTCCACCACGCGCACCACGGGATCGCCCTGGCCGGGGATGACGAGATTCAGGGGCAGGAACGGCAGCGCCGGTTCGCCCGCGACCAGGGGCAGGTGGCCGCCGGGCAGTTCGACGAGGCTGACGGTGCGCCCCTGGACGACGGCCTCCCGGAGCGCCACGCCGGGCATCGTCACCGCCACCCGCAGGCGCGCCGGGTCGCGGTCGTCCACCGTCACCGTCGGCGGGCGCGGCTTCCCGTCTCCCAGCCAGGCGGCGGGCACGGGCGCCGCGGACACGGCGACGACCAGGGCGACAAGCGGGGCGATGAGCAGGCGGAGCATGGGCGATCACCAGCGGCTGCGGGTCCGGCACCATGCCGGACTCCCATCAGTCTAGCATTGCCGGCGGACCGCAGGCAACCGGACTCGGTGAATCCGGTTTATCGGTCCGGGTCCGGCGACGGCCCGTCCAGGGAATCCGTCACCCGCAGCTTCAGGGCGATCAGCTCGTCCGGGCGCACGCTCAGCAGCTTGGCCACCTTGCGCATCAGGGCGTCCTCGTGGGCCTCCAGCACGCCGTCGCTGTAGACCACGCGCCACATCAGCTCGACCACCGCCAGCTTGCGCGACCGCGGGAAGTCGGCGTCCACCAGGCGGGTGAACTGGAAGAGGTCGTCGGCGGCCGTCCGCTCCTGCTCGGCCAGCTCCAGGAGTTCCGCGGCGTCGGCGTCGTCCAGGCCGAAACGCCGGGCCACCAGGTCGGCCACCAGTCGGCGCTCCTCGGTGCTGAAGTCCCGGTCCGCGTGGGCCGCCTCCAGCAGCAGGGCGCAGGTGGCGGTGCGCAGGCGCGCGGCGTCGTCCAGCGGCGCCTGGTCGGCGATGCGCCGGTCGAAGAACTGCTGGATGCGGTCAAGCATGGGATCCTCCCGGTGGTGCCGCGGCCCGGCAGGCGCGGGCGGCGGGGCTCAAAGTTCGCAGCGGGTCCAGGTGGCGCCCGGCAGGGTCAGCACCTCGTAGGCGATGGTGCCCAGCTGGTCGGCCAGCATCTCGGCGGTGATCACCTCGTCGCTCTGCCGCCCCAGCAGCACGGCCTGGTCGCCGGCCGCGGCTTCCGGCACGTGGGTCACGTCCACCATGCACAGGTTCATGCAGATGCGGCCCACCACCGGCGCGCGGCGCCCGCGCACCAGCACGTGGGCGCGGCCCGACAGCGCCCGCGGCCAGCCGTCGGCGTAGCCCACCGGCAGCACCGCGATGCGGCTGTCGGTCATGGCCTTCCAGGTGCGGCCGTAGCCCACGGTCTGGCCGGCGGGCACGTCGCGCACCTGGGCCACGGTCACCCGCCAGGTGAGGGCGGGCTCGAGGCGGGGCTCGGCCCGCCCCCGCTGCCGCACCGAAACCCTCGTCTCCCGGGACGGCCAGATGCCGTAGGCCGACACCCCGACGCGGGCGATGTCCGCGTGGGTGCGGTCAAAGAGCAGGACCGCCGCGCTGCAGCTCATGTGCACCTCGGGCGCGGCGAGGCCCAGGCCGCGCAGGTGCTCCCGGTGGCCGGCGAAGCGGGCCAGCTGCGCCTCCGCGAAGCCGTGGTCGGTGGTGTCCTCCATGTCGGCGAAATGGCTGGACAGGCCCACCACCTTGAGCCCCGGGACGCCGCCCAGCAGCGCGAGCGCCGGCGCGAGCTCGGCTTCGACCAACCCCTGCCGGTTGACCCCCGTCTCGACCTTCAGGTGAACGCGCAGGGGCGAGCCGGCCTCAGCCACCGCCTCGGCGGCGGCCAGGGAGCCCACCGTCAGCTCGACGCCCAGGTCTCCCGCCTCGGCGGCCTCCCAGGCCAGGGCCGGCCCCAGCACGATGACACGCGCCTCCAGGCCCGCCGTTCGCAGGGCGCGGGCCTCGGCCACGCTGTGCACACCGAGGATGTCCGCGCCGCCGGCCAGGAAGGCGCGGGCGGCGATGGCGATGCCGTGGCCGTAGGCGTCGGACTTGACCACCGCCAACAGGCGCGTCGGCGGCGCCACCAGTTCCCGGAACACCTGCATGTTCCGCCTGAGGGCGCCGCCGTCGACGTCGATGGTCAGCCAGGCGGGCCGTCCGGGCTCAGCCGGCGGCCTGCTCGGCCTTATTCCGCTTGCGGTGGGAGCAGGTTTCCTTGTCCTTGCAGGCACCGTACAGCTCCAGGCGATGGCGGTAGATCTGGAAATCGTTCTCCTCGGCCAGCTTCTCCTGCAGGGCCTCGAGACGAGGGTTGTAGAACTCGAAGATCTCGCCGCATTCCAGGCAGATCATGTGGTCGTGGTGCTCCACGTCCGAATGGCCCTCGTAACGGGCAAGGCCGTCACCGAACCGGCGCTCCTCCACCAGGCTGCTCTCCACCAGCAGGTGGAGGGTGCGGTACACGGTGGCGTAGCCGATGCGGGGATTGGCTTTCTTGACCTCGTTGAGGAGCTCCTCCACCGATATATGGCCCTGCAGCCGGAAGAACGTCGCGATGATCGTGTTCCGCTGGCGGGTCGTCTTCAGGCCTTTGCGCTGGATGAACTCCGCGAAGGCCGCTTCCTTCTCCTTGACGAGGTTCTCGTCGATCTGCTTCTTCGGTTTCACGGGCGCCATGGGTAACCTCTCCAGGGGGAAAGACGGGGCTTCCCGTCCGGTTCCGTTCCGCAGCCTCTTCGGGCCGCGGCGGGCAGTTTCCGATATTGAAAACTGTTTTCGTATTCCACATTAGCCCCGCGAAACCCACCTGTCAAGGTCCTGACTCAGGGAAACTCCAGTCGCACCGCAATTCTTTGTCCCTCAGGGAGATACCAGAGATCCCGCCCATCGTGCCAGAGCAGCGTGGCCGCCCCCCGCTGCAAAAATGAGAGGGCGTCGACAACGCCGGTGACGTCCAGGCGGCCCCCCGCCAGCCGGTAGAGGCGGCCGGTGCCCACGTCCGTCAGCCACATGCGCACGCCGTCCCAGGCCAGCCCGCAGGGGGAGAAGCCGGGGGCGGCGGTGAAGCGCGTGAAGTCGTCCACCCCGGGATCGAAGCGGTCCAACCGGCCCGAGTCCCGGTCGCTCAGCCACAGGTAGCGGCCGTCCCAGGCCAGGGCGGTGGGCCGATGGCCCGGAGCGGTGACGGCCTTCTGCACCGCCAGCCCGCCCAGGCTGTCGGGACGGATCTCGTAGAGGATCGAGCTGCCGTCGGGAGCGTCGCCGCAGGCGTAGAAGGCCTGGCCGGTCCAGGCGAGGGCGCGATCCAGGACGCCGGTGAAATCCTCGTCCCGCAGGACCGCCCCGCGGGCGTCCTGCAACTGCAGGCGCACCTCGCGCCGTCCCGTGGCGGACTCGGTGCCCGCGATGTCCAGCAGGTAGGCGACGGTGTCGATCCCGGCAGCGGCCACGCCGGTCACCCGGCCGGGCCCGGGCAGCGCGACGGTGTCGGCCGCCACGCTGGCCAGATCGGCGGCGCCGCGGACCTGGGCCCCGGCGCCGCTGGGCAGGCCGGCCATCGCCAGCAGGGCGGCCGCGGCCGCCGTTCGCAGTGCGTTCGTCATCGTGGTTCGGCTCCTTCCGCGTGGTCGCCGCCGCGCCGGCGGGCGACCGCCCGGGCCAGCAGCGCCGGCAGGTCCGTGAAATCCAGAGGCTTGGTGGCCACGGCGTCGCAGGCGTCGCGCTCGGGCGACGGCAGGTCGGCGCCGCGGTCCACACCGGTCATCAGCACCACCGCCGGGCCCGCGTCCCGGCCCCGCAGCCAGCGGGCCAGATCCGTCCCCGACTCTCCCGGCAGGGTCAGGTCCACCAGCGCCACGGCGAACTCTCCGGCGGCGCAAGCGGCCCGAGCCGCCGCGGCGTCGGCCACGGCCACCACCTGCGCCCCCCGGGCACCGAGCACGTCCGCCAGCACGTCCCGCACCGCCGGCTCGTCGTCCACCACCAGAACCGGCGACGGGAGCTGCGCCACGGGCCCATCGCCGTGACCCCGCCCCACCGGTCCGGCCGCGGCCGCCGGCAGGTCGAGAACGAAAACCGCGCCGCCGGCCGCGGGTTCCCCCGCGTCCAGTCCGGCGCCCCACGCCGCCAGCAGTTGGCGGCTGGCCGCCAGGCCCACGCCGCGGCCCTCGCCCCGGCGGGTGGTCCAGCCTGCCGCAAAGATGCACTCCCGGTCGGCCGGCGCCAAGCCCGGTCCGCTGTCGCCCACGCTCAACCGCACGCGGTCCCCGTGCCGGCGCGCGGCCACGTCCAGGCGCCCCCCCGCGCCCATGGCCTCGACGGCGTTGGCCACCAGGTTGCCCAGCACCTCCCGCAGCACCTGCGGCGGCACCGCGGCGGCCAGCCCCGCCTCGAGATCCGCCACGAGCCGCCACGGCCCCTCGCCGGCGGTCCACGCGGCGCCCCCCGGCGGCCGGTGCACCAGCACCACCTCGTCCAGGCAGCGTCCCAGGTCCGCCGCCGCGTCCGCCGCCGCCCGCGGCCCCGCGCGCAGCCGCCGCAGCACGGCCGCCGCGTCCCGGGCGGCCAGGACGATGGCCTCGAGGTCGGGCGCGGCGACACCGCCGCGCAGGCGCAGCACCTCGGCGCGCCCGGCGATCACCGTCAGCAGCTGGTTGACGTCGTGGACGACCCCGGCGAAGGCGAGCTCGCGCTCCGCGTCCGCCGGCGGTCCGGGCCGTTCGCTGGCCATGCCTTTCCTTCCCCCGCCCCGTGGCGGCGCCGGGCGCATCATACACGGCGGACCGGGGGCTGCAAACGGCGGGCTTGCCGGCGGG
>JBHEPC010000429.1:0-3404 GCA_046260475.1 Candidatus Krumholzibacteriia bacterium
GGTCCTGGCCGCCCGGGCCGGCGAGCTGCTGCGCCAGGTGGACGCTGCGCCCGCTGGGAAAGGCGGGCCGGGTCCCGCCGTGGCGATCGTCCTGGCCTGGGTCCTGGCCACGGCCGTGGCGCCGGTGTCCGCGCAGGCGCCGGGCGCCGATCCGGTGCGCCTGCTGGCCGAGGGCAACCAGGCCTACACGGAGGGCGACCTGGACCGCGCCCTGGCCCTGTACGGCGAGGTGCGGGCGCTGGGCGGCGACGATCCCGTGCTCCACTACAACCTGGGCAACACCCACGCTCGCCGCGGCGAGTTGGGGCTGGCCGTGGCCAGCTACCTGCGCGCCCAGCGCCTGGATCCCCGGGACGGGGACGTCCGCGCCAACCTGGCCTGGGTGCGGCGCCAGATCCGGGACCTGGAGCTGGAGGCCCGGGAGCTGCCGCTGTTCATCCGCCAGTTCGTGGGCCTGGTCGGGCGCTTCACCCTGGGCGAATGGGCCGCGTCCGTCCTGGTTCTCGTGTGGGCCGTGGCGGCTGTCGTGGCCTGGGGCTGGTACCGGGGCGGCTTCGGCGACCCGCTGCGGCGGGCCGGGCTGACCCTGGCGGCGCTGCTGCTGGTGGCCGGGGCGGTGACCGCCTGGCGCTGGCACGGCGAACGGGTGGCGCGGACGGCGGTGGTGGTCGCCGCCGAATCGGCGGTGCGTTCGGGGCCGGCGGAGACCTTCCCCGTGCTGTTCATGGTCCACGACGGGCTGACGGTGCGGCTGGACGGGGACCGGGAGGGGTGGGTGCGCGTGTCCCTGGGCGGCGACTGGCAGGGGTGGTTGCCTCGGGCGGATGTCGAGTCCGTCGGGCCGGAACGTCCTCAGGGACGGTAGATGGCCTCGGTGGTCGGGGTCTCCCGCACGGTGACGTCCACCAGCAGGGGCAGCAGCGGCCGCAGCCGCCCGTGGATCCAGGCGGCCAGGAGTTCCGCCGTGGGATTTTCCAGCCCGTCCAGGTCGTTCAGGCAACGGTGGTCAAGTTCGGCGAGCAGGGGCCGGCACGCCTCCGACACCTCGTTGTAGTCCTGGACCCACCCCAGTAGCGGGTCCAGCTCGCCCTCCAGGCCCAGCACCACCGTGTACGTATGTCCGTGCAGACGGCGGCACTTGTGCCCTTCCGGCACGTGGGGCAGCCAGTGGGCGGCGTCGAAGCGGAAGCTCTTGGTGATGCGGCAGCGCATGGTTCTCCATTCCGGCCCGCCGGCGCGGCCGGGCCCGGGCCCCAAGTAAGCCCCCGGCCGCCCCGGGCGCAACGTCGGCCCCGGCGGAAAAATAGGTCAATCCCGACCCTCCCCGGCCGATTAACAGGCAGAGAGTTACGGAGGCAGGCCTGCGCCGGCCCCTCCGCCGACCCCGACTCGCCCGAACGAGGACCGCCGTGGCCAAGCTGACCATCGACCCCACGGAGACCCGGGACCAGGCTGCCGCCGAGCGCGACGCCCTGCAGGAGGCCCTGCGGGCGGCCGCGGCCGGACGATCCAGCGACGGCACCGGGCCGGACGTCCTGCCCCTGGTGCGCAAGGGCATGCAGGAGCTGGGCGACCTGACCCAGCTGAAGGATTTCCCCGCCTGGTTCGCCCGCTACGCCGAGCAGACGGGCCTGCGCCTGCTGCTGCTGAAGCGCTGGACCAGCGGCCTGCAGGTCTTCCTCGAGGTGAACCTGCGCCTGCCGGCGGAAGCGCGTCAGAAGCGGGCCGACGGCCGGGCACCCATCCCCAGCGTGGCCGGCGACATTTTCCAGACGGTGGGCGACGAGGCCAACGTCTACTGCGGCCCCGTCCCCGTGAAGCACTTTCCCCTGGACCTGACCCTCATGCTCGGGCGCGGCAGCCGCGACCGGCACATCGTGCTCCTGCCGTTGCCCTCGCAGAGCCACTGGAACACGTTCCTGTACCTGGACGCGGGCGACACCTCGGGCCGGGCCCTGGCCGTGGCCGAGGTTCTGGCCCACTTCGCCCTGGCGCGCATGGCCCTGCTGCAGCGGGGCACGCCCCCGGCGGGGGGACGGGTTGCCGAGATCCTGCGGGCCGAGCTGGCGCGGCGCATCGCCCAGGACGCCAAGCGCGGCCGGGCGCTCGACCCCGAGACCGGGGCGACGCCGGAAACGACGCCGGAAACGACACCGGCATCAATGCCGCAGACGCGGCCCCGCGCCCGGACCCGGGATGTGCCCGAGGCCGACCCCTTCACCGCCCCGCCGGAGCCGTCCCCGACGGCTGCGACGGCGGCACCGGAACCGGACGCGGCGCAGGCGCGGGCGCCCAGGCGCGAACGGCGGTCCCGCGGCCTGGACGCCACCGCGGCCGCGCTGCCCGAGACCCCGGCCTGGGCCCAGCTCGCCGAGACCGGGCAGCTGACCCCCGAGATGATTTTCGAGCACAGCGGCGAGCTGCCGGCGTTGCCGCGGGCGGCCGCCCACATCATGGCGGTCATCGAGGATCCACGCACCACCGCCACCAGCCTGGAGAAGGCCCTGGCCATGGACCAGGCCCTGACGGCCAAGGTGCTGCGCATCGCCAACAGCCCGTTCTACGGCGCGGTGCGCGAGATCCGCACCGTCAGCGAGGCCATCGTGCGGCTGGGCTTCGTGGCCATCCGCAACTGGACCCTGGTGACCGCGGCCCGCTCCGTCTTCCTGACCCCCGGCGCGGGCATGCTCTACCGCAGCATCTGGAAGCAGTCGGTGCTGTCGGCGATGGCGGCCCAGCTGGTGGCCCAGGTGGCCCAGGGGCGCGAGCCGGAGAGCGTGTTCATCGGCGGCCTGATGCAGAACATCGGTCAGCTGGTGCTGGCCCGCAGCCATCCGGAGCTCTTCCAGGAGATCACCAGCGACTCGGCCCGGGAGCAGAAGCCGTACCACGAGGTCGAACGCCGCCTGCTGGGCTTCGACCACGGCGAGCTGGGGGCCCTGCTGATCCGCGAGTGGAACCTGAGCGCCGAGCTGGAGGAGGCCGTCCGCTGGCACCACCGCTTCGCCCACGAGGACGCCCGCAACGGGCGCATGGCGGCCATGATCGCCCTGGGCGAGGAGGTCGCCGCCTGCAGCGGGGCCGAGCGCAAGCCCGAGGACGCGCCGCCGCCGGAGCCGAGCGAGGCCGCGCGCTTCCTGGGCCTGACCCCGGCCCAGGTGGCGGACCTGCACCGGCGGGCCGAGGAACTCCACATCGACCCGCACTTCTTCAGCTAATGGGTTGTGCCACATAAATTGTGTCCGGCCCGGTCCCTGCGACCTGGCCGGGCATGTTCACCCCCATCCAACACCACCCCGACTGGCGCCCGCCCTTCTGCCCCAACCCCGATTGCCACTTTCACGGCACCGGCGGCCCCCGCTGGCGTTACAAGAAGACCGGCTACTTCGGGCGACAGGCCCGCC
>JBHEPC010000075.1:0-2762 GCA_046260475.1 Candidatus Krumholzibacteriia bacterium
CCGCGAGATGGCGGCCTTCCTGTCCTCGTCCGCGTCCATCTTCCTGCTGCTGGTGCTGCTGGGCATCGGCATGTTCCCGGAGCTGATGCACGGCAACGGCCCTTCGGGCACCAGCCTGACGGCGTACAACGCGTCCAGCTCGCCGCTGACCCTGCGCACGATGCTGATCCTCGCGGGCATCGGCATGCCCCTGGTCGTGGGGTACACGTTCCACATCTACCGGGTGTTCCGGGGCAAGGTGGAGCTGGATTCCATGTCGTACTGAGGGGGCGGCATCGGCGCGGCCCAAGGGGCGGCCATTGGCCGCGACCTTGGCGCCGTCGGGGCCTTGGTGGGCGTGAATCTGGATATCGTGGTCCGACTTCCCCCGGGGGAAGTTTTCGACATTAATCGTTGCTGTGTCGTCACTTGAGGCCAGATTCGGCAACGCCTCCAGCAGCTCCCCGGCCAGGTCGCCGGTCGCGCCGCGGCCCGTGCCCTGACGCGATGGATCTTCTGCACCAGCTGCGCCCGCGTCGAGTTGCGCGCCGCCTCGACCCAAGCCGCCTGCGTGTGCCGATTTCGACCCGCGCGTAGGCCGAGATCGCTGCCACGTCAGCACCGTTGAGGCCGACGACCGCCGGCGCGAGGGAAAGCCCAGGCGCGTCGGCCCGCCTAGTACGGCACCCGACCCTCGTTCCCCTCCCAATCCCGCATGACCTCCCGGCAGCTCTCCGCGCCCACCCCGCCCTCGACCCCGAACGCCGGCGCCGCCTCCCCGGCCAGCACCCGGTAGATCGCATCGTCGTCGAACCCGATGGCCGCCGCGTCGGCCCGGGTCGCGCCGAAGCGTACCCGGTCCAGGCGGGCCCAGTGGATGGCGGCGAAGCACATGGGGCAGGGTTCGCAGGTGGCGTAGATCTCGCAGCCGGTGAGGTCGAAGGTGCCCAGCTCACGGCAGGCGGCGCGGATGGCCTGGACCTCGGCGTGGGCGGTGGGGTCGCCATGGGCGATGACCTGGTTGTGGCCGTGGGCGACCACGCGGCCGTCCTTGACCACCACCGCGCCGAAGGGGCCGCCCTCGCCGGCCCGGATGCCGCGCCGGGCTTCGGCCACGGCCTCGTCCATGAAGCGATCGTCGTTCATCGAGTCCTCCATACATCAATTCTACACCGGCCGCGCCCCGCGGCCAACCGGAAGCGCGCTTGCCGGGCGCGCGATCGTGCCTAGCTTGTGCCCACGGCCCGCGGAGGCGGGCCGACCCGACACCGCCCAGCCCCAACCCGCTCGTGGAGAGAACCATGGACCAGCCGAAGATCGCCGCCACCAAACCCGCCGTGCTCGAACTCGATCCCGGCAGGTACGCCTGGTGCGCCTGCGGGCAATCGGCCAACCAGCCGTTCTGCGACGGCAGCCACGCCGGCACCTCGTTCCGGCCGACGATGTTCGAGGTGGCCGAACCGACGAAGGTCGCCATCTGCCAGTGCAAGCGCACGGCCGGGGCGCCCTTCTGCGACGGCAGCCACAAGACCTTCGGTTGACGCACCCCGGCCTGCGGGTCAGGCGGTATCCCCGCCCGCGGCCTGCGCCTTGCCGGCGTGCTCGGCCTCGGACCGCCCCACCTGCCGCTGCGCCCACCACACCGCCACCGCGGCCGCCGACCAGGTGATGCCGAAGATCCCCCACCAGATGCCGTAGAGGCCCTTGTCCCAGACCGCGGTCAGCAGCCAGAACACGGCAAACGGCGCGGCGATCTGCCGGTACAGCCCGATCCACAGGGCGAAGGCCGGTTTCTTCAGCCCCTGCAGCACCGAGGTGTTGACGAACAGCAGCACGTAGGCGTACTCGATGAACGCGGCGATGCGCAGGTAGCGCGTGCCGATGTCCACCACCGCCGGGTCGTCGCTGAACAGGCCCATCAGGGGCCGCGCGCCGAAGAACACCAGCGCCGAGCCGAACACCATCACCACCGCGCCGTACTTCAGCGCCGTGCGCACCACCTGCCGCACCCGGTCGAACAGCCCCGCGCCGCTGGCCTGGGCCACCAGGGTCAGCGTCGCCATGTTCAGGCCGATCGTCGGCAAGAGCGCGATCTGCTCGATGCGCGTGGCCACGCCGTAGGCCGCGACCGCCTCCTGCCCGAAGCGGCTGAGGAACCAGGTGATGATGAAGATGCCCAGGGCCACGCTCATCATGTTCAGGCTCGAGGGGATGCCCTGCCCGGCGATGGCCCGCAGCACGCGGCCGTCGGGCCGCCAGCGGGCGCCCTCGCTGCGCCAGATCAGCCCCGTGCGCCAGGCCCGCCGGCCCAGGAACACCAAGCCCCCCGCCTGGCAGAGGATGGTGGCCAGGGCGATGCCGCGCACCCCCATGGCCGGCACGCCGAGGCCGCCGTACATGAACCAGGGGTCGAGCACCACGTTGGCCGCGGCGGCGCCGATCAGGTAGTCCCGCATGGAGCGCATGTCACCCTGGGCGTTGAGGATGCCGTTGAGCATGTAGAAGGTCAGCACGAAGCCGCTGCCGGCCAGGATGACGTGCATGTACTCGAGGCAGATCTCCAGGTAGCGGCCGGTGGCGCCCAGCAGCCGGAACAGGGATTCCACCGACAGGTAGCCGACGGTCATCACGAACGCCGCCAACAGCAGGCCCAGCACCAGGCCCTGGGCGGCGGTGACCGCGGCCTCGCGGCGATCGTCCCGGCCCAGGGCGTTGCCGATCAGCGCGGTGGCGCCGGTGGCGAACCCCGAGCCCATGGCGATCAGCACGAAGAACACCGGGAA
>JBHEPC010000472.1:0-2501 GCA_046260475.1 Candidatus Krumholzibacteriia bacterium
CTGATCGAGCCGATGCTCAACAACCCCGCTCTGTCGTCCCCGCGGTCGCCCGCGGGGGGCGGGCGGCCGGTTTAGACCGGCCAGAAGCGCAGGAGCGCCGGCACGGCCACGGCGATCACGATCAGGGACAAGGGCAGCCCCAGCCGCCAGTAGTCGCCGAAGCGGTAGCCGCCCGGCACCATCACCAGGGTGTTGGATTGGTGGCCGATGGGTGTCAGGAACGCGCAGGACGCCCCAATCGCCACCGCCAGCAGGAACGGATCGGGGGAGTACCCCAGCCGAAGCGCCGCCTCGATGGCCACGGGTGCGGCGAGGATGGCCGCCGCGGCGTTGTTGACCACATTCGACAGGAGCATGGTGGCGGCCAGCAGCACCGCCAGGGTCACGCCGGGGGCGGCCGATCCGGCCACCCGCAGCAGTGCGTCGGCGATGAGCCGCGTGCCGCCGGTCGTCTCCAGCGCCTGCCCCACCGGCAGCATGGCCGCCAGCAGGACGATGACCGGCAGGTCGACCGCCGCGTACGCCTCGGCGGGCTTGAGCAACCCCGTCAGGACCATGGTCACCGCCCCGGCGGTCAGCGCCACCGCTGCCGGCACCAGCCCCAGGGCCACCAGGCCCAGGGCCGCGATGAAGATGCCCCCGGCCTTGATCATCCTGCTCGGGCGCCCCAGCTGCAGCCCGCGGGAGGCCAGGGGTAGGCAGCCCAGGCCCGCCAGGCCGGCATGCACCGAGTCCGTCTGCCCCTGCACCAGCAGGATATCGCCGGCCACGAAGCGGATGCGGCCGATGCGCTCGCGCACCTGCCGGCCCCGGCGCGCCACCGCCAGCACGTTCACGCCGTGCCGCTCCCTCAGGTCCAGGGCCCCGGCGGTGCGCCCCACCAGGGGCGAGCCCGGCGTGACGATCGCCTCCAGCAGGTGCAGGTCGCCGTGCTGCAGCCGCGGCACCAGGTTGCCGTCGTCGTTGCGGTCGTCGCTGGCGTCGTCCCGGGGCTTCGGCACGGCCGCGGCGACGGCCTCCGCCAGGATCAGCCCGGTCCGGTCCAGCAGGGTCTTCAGACTGTCCGAGTCGGCCTCCACCATCAGGATGTCCTCCGGGCGCAGGACCGTGAAGGTGGAGGGGGCCTCCGCGAGCGCGCCGTCCCGGACCAGCCCGACCACCAGGACCTCGGCCTCGTCGCCGACGGCGGTGATCAGGTCGTGCACCGTGCGCCCCGCGAAGCGGCCGTCGGCGGGCACCACGACCTCGGTCAGGTAGGCGCTGATCTCGAACAGTTCGCCCTCGCCGCCGGGCGCCTGCCGCCGGGGCGTCAGGCGCCAGCCCAGCGCGGCGATGAAGACGACCCCGGCCAGGGTGACCAGCACGCCCACGGGCAGGAAGTCGAACATGGCGAAGGGTTCCCCGCCCGCCTGCCGGCGGTAGGCGGCGATGATGATGTTCGGCGGCGTGCCGATCAGCGTCATGGTGCCGCCGAGCAGGGAGCCGAAGGCGAGCGGCATCAGCAGGAACGAGGGCGAGCGATCGGCCCGGCGGGCCATCCAGATCGCCACGGGCATCAGCAGGGCCAGGGCGCCCACGTTGTTCATGAAGCCCGAGCTGAGCGCCACCAGGCCGGTCAGGGTGGCCACCTGCGCCGGGGGCCGGTCCCCGACCCGGATCAGCTGGCGCGCCAGGGCGTCGACGATCCCGGCGCTCATCAGGCCGCGGCTGAGCACCAGCACCGCCGCCACCGTCACCACCGCCGGGTGACCGAAGCCGGCGAAGGCCTCCTGGGCCGGGACCAGCCCGGCGAGCGTGGCCGCCAGCAGCCCCAGCAGGGCGACCAGGTCGTAGCGGATCCGGTTCCACAGGAACATGGCCAGCATCGCGGCCAGGATGCCGAACACGGCGGACTGCGGCAGCGTCATGGGGGCTCCTTGGCGCAGGGCTGACCCCGTCCGGGCCGCGGGGCGGAATCCTCCGCCGGCGGCGGCAGCGAAGGGATCATCGTAGCTTGGGACAAGATAGGGAGTCTGCGGTGCGCCGCCGCCCGCCCGAGCCACGACGAGGGAGATTGGGATCATGTCGGTGTCCCGTGGGATGGGTGTGTGCCTGCTGCTGGCGCTCCTGATCTGGAGTGCGCCCGCCCGCGCCGGGCTCTACCACGTGCGCACCGGGGGCACGCTGGCGGCCGGACCGAGCGCCCCCGGCGGCTGGGGGCCCGCCAACTGCTATCCGACCCTCGCGGCGGCCGCCCTGGCGGCCGCGCCGGCCGATTCGGTGCTCCTGTACCCGGAGATCCACGCCTGCACCGTCCGCGTCGTCCTGCCGGCATTCCTGGGCAGCCGCGGCCTGGTCGCGTCGCCCGATTCGGCGACGGTCGCCTGCAGCGGCGACGGGCGCCTGGTCGTGGACGCGCCCGCGCCCGTGGCCCGGCTGCGGGGCATCACCTTCGTCGGCGGCACGACCCTCGCCGCCGCGGGCCTGACCGTCGGCAGCAGCGGCGGGCAGGCGTGTGCGGT
>JBHEPC010000011.1:0-7677 GCA_046260475.1 Candidatus Krumholzibacteriia bacterium
CGACGACGGCCACGCGGCGGGCGCCGGACTCAGCCATGGGCGGCGACCTCCTGACCGAAGGCCCGGTCCGCCAGCTCGGCCGCCATGGACCGCAGCCAGGTCTCGTCCAAATTCAGGGCGGCGCCGCGCTGGTAGTGCTCGATGCCGGCCTTTTCGGCGTCCTCGCGCAGCTCGACGTCCAGCTCCATCAGGGTCTCGATGTGCTCGCAGGTGAAGCTGACCGGCTGCACGTGCAACTGCCGGCAGCCGGCGGCTGCCAGGCGCTTGACCTCCGCCACGATCTCCGGGCCCAGCCACTTGATGGGACCCACGCGGCTCTGGAAGGCCAGCAGGGGAAGATCGCCGCCGGGCAGGCGTGCCAGCCAGTCGCCGTAGCCCAGGGCGGCCAGGCGTCCGGTGGCCTGGGCGTGCACCGCCGCCACGGTGGCGGTGGTCTGGACGAGGTAGGGGTCGCCGCCGTCGATCATCTTCTGCGGCAGGGAGTGGGCCACGTAGACCAGGGCGCAGGCCTCGGGGTCCGCGCCGGCCTCGGCCCAGGCGGTCAGGGTGGCGATCACCGGCGCGGCCAGGGCGGCGATGAACCCCGGCTGCAGGTGCCACTCGGGCACCACGTGCACCGGCCGGTCCGGGGCGATCCGCGCCAGCCCCTCGAGCACGAAGCCCAGGGTGGCCCCGTTGGTGGCGCAGGAGTACTGGGGGTAGGTGGGCAGCACCAGGTACTGCTGCGCGCCCTTGGCCTCCAGGTCGGTGAAGGTGGCCTCGGGGTAGGGGTGCCAGTAGCGCATGGCCATGCCCGGCAGCGTCGGCAGGCCCCGCTCGCCCAGGCGCCGGGCCAGATCCTCGGCCTGGCGCAGGGTGGTGCCCAGCTGGGGCGTGCAGCCGTCGGGGCTGATGGCCAGGTAGCGCTTGCGCACGTTCGGGGTGCGCACCTTGGCGATCAGCCGGCCCAGCAGCGGCCCGAAGGGCTTGCGCAGCGGGAAGATCATGGGATCGCCGAAGAGGTTCAGCAGGAACGGCTCGACGGCCTCGGGGCCGTCGGGGCCGCCCATGCCGCAGAGCACCAGGCCGGTGGTCCGCGCCGGGTCCAACCGGTCCTTGGGGTAGGGGCAGGGCTGTTGCGTCAAGAACGCCTCCCTAGACTGTCCTGGAGAACAGGGGTTTGCCGGTGTCCTGGGCCAGGTAGGCGTCCAGGATCATCGCCACGTTGCGCACGAAGTAGCGCCCCTTCGCGGTGATGCGCAGGCCGAAGTCGTCCCGGGTCACGAGGCCGTCCGCGATCAGCGGGGGCAGCTGCCCGAGGCTGTCGGCGAAGAGCCGGTCGGCGCACTCGCCCCAGCCGGCGACCGTCAGCTCCCAGGGCAGCTCGAGGTTGCACATGAGGTTCAGGATGGCCAGGCGGCGCAGCTTGTCGTCGTCGCTCAACTTGTGGCCCTTGACGATGGGCAGGCCGCCCGCATCCACCCGCTGCGACCAGCCGCCGATGGTGGCGTCGTTCTGCACGAAGCGGTCGCAGACGTCGCCGATGCCGCTCATGCCGAAGGCCAGCATGTGGGGCGCGGGCTTGGTCGCGTAGCCCATGAAGTTGCGGTGCAGGGCGCGCTCGCGCAGCGCGACCGAAAGTTCGTCGTCATGCTTGGCGAAGTGGTCGATGCCGATCCACTCGTAGCCGCCCTGGCGGAAGCGATCCACCGTCAGCTGGAAGAGGGCGAACTTCTCGTAGCCCTGGAGCATGATGGTGGTGTCCACCTGCTCCTGGTTGGGCCGCACCCAGGGCACGTGGGCGTAGCTGAAGCAGGCCACGCGGTCGGGTTCCAGGCCGACGATCTCGTCCAGGGTGGCGGCGAAGCTCTCGCGGGTCTGGCCGGGCAGGCCGTAGACCAGGTCCAGGTTCACGCCGGGGAAGCCCGCCTCGCGGCAGCCGTGGTAGACCTCGAGGGTCTTGTCCCGGGACTGGCGGCGGCCGATGGCCTGCTGCACCTGCGGCTCGAAGTCCTGCACGCCCAGGCTGATGCGGTTGAAGCCGGCCTCCCTGAGGAACCGCGCCTGCTCGGCCGAGCCGATGCGCGGGTCGATCTCCAGGGAGACCTCGGCGCCGGGCGCAATGGTGAACGCGGCGCCGAACATGGCCAGCACCCGCTCGACCTGGTTGTTCTTCAGGTAGTTGGGGGTGCCGCCGCCCCAGTGGAACTGCACCACGCGCCGGCCGGTGCCGATGAGGTCGGTGACCCGGGCCAGTTCCAGCTCCAGGCGGTCCAGGTAGGCGGTGACCTCGTCCTTGTCCCTGGTCACGAGCATATTGCAGCCGCAGTAGTGGCAGGCCTTGGCGCAGAAGGGCACGTGCAGGTAGACGGCCAGCTCGTCGTCGGGACGGCCCTTCAGCTCGTCCAGGGCCTCGCGATACTCGGCCTCGCCGAAGGCCTGCTTCCAGGCCGGCACCGTGGGGTAGCTGGTGTAGCGGGGCCCGGGCTTGTTGTACTTCTCGACGAACTCGGGACCGATGGGGACGCTGAGCGGTTCGGCCATGCGTCTTGCCCTTTCATCTATCGGCGAAAGCCCTGGACGGTCTCGACCAGGGTCTCGACGGCGGCGATCGGCGTGGGCGGCGTGATGCCGTGCCCCAGGTTGAAGACGTGGCCCCTGGCACCCTTGCCGGCCGCGCAGATCTCCAACGCACGCCTGCGGATCTCGTCGTGCGTGCCGAAGAGGGCCAGCGGGTCCAGGTTGCCCTGCACCGCGAAGCCCTCCAGGTGCGGCAGGGACCGGGCCATGTCCATGGTCCAGTCCAGGCCCAGCGCCTCCACGTCCAGCGTGGTGACGAGGTCCAGGTAGGGCGCGCTGCCCTTCAGGAAATAGATGCGCGGGACGCCGGCGTCCGCCAGGCCGTCCATGATGCGCCTGACGCAGGGCAGGACCACCTGCTCGTAGTCCGCCGGGTGCAGGATCCCGCCCCAGGTGTCGAAGAGCTGCACCGCGTCCACGCCCGCCTCGACCTGCATGCGCAGGTAGGCCAGGGTCTGGTCGGTGAGCTTGTCCATCAGCTTCCGCAGCAGGTCGGGCCGGCTGTAGAGCATGGTCTTGAGGACGGCGAAGTCCTTGGACCCGCCGCCCTCGATCAGGTACGTGGCCAGGGTGAACGGGCTGCCGGCGAAGCCGATCAGCGGCGTGGTGTCGCCCAGGCCCTCTTTCATCATCCCGATGGCCTCGGCCACGAAGCCGGTGCCCTCGCGGGGCTCGTAGGTGCGCAGCGCGTCGATCTCCGCTTCGGTGCGCACCGGCCGTTCCAGCTTCGGCCCGCCCTGGCTGAAGTCGAAGGCCGCGCCCATGGCCTCCAGCGGGGTCAGGATGTCGCTGAACATGATCGCCGCATCGAAGCCGAACCGCCGGATGGGCTGCAGGGTGACCTCGCAGGCTGCCTCCGGGGTTCGGCACAACTCGTTGAACGAGTAACGCTTGCGGACTTCCTGGTACTCGGGCAGGTAGCGGCCGGCCTGGCGCATGACCCAGATGGGGGTGCGCTCGCAGGGCTCGCCCCGCAGGTTCTTCAGGAAGATGCTGTCCTTGACGTTCATGCGGTTCGGCTCCAGCTGTGGAAGACGTCCGCCACGGCGGCACAGGTGGTGTCGATGTCCTGGTCGCGGTGGGCGGTGCTGACGAAGCCCACTTCCCAGCCCGAGGGCGCCAGGTAGACGCCGCGTTCGATCAGGCCCCGGTGCAGGCGGCCGTAGAGCTCCATCTTCGACCCGTCCACGGCCTCGACCGCGCGGGGGGCCTCGCCCTGGAAGACGGTCCAGAAGAGGGAGCCCAGGCGCTGCACGGTGGCGGTGACGCCGGCGTCGGTGGCGGCCCTGGTCAGGCCGGCCTGCAGGCGTGCGCCCTTGCGCTCGAGGTCCTCGTAGAAGCCGGGCCGGCCGGTCTTCTGGAGGGTGGCCAGGCCCGCGGCCATGGCGACCGGGTTGCCGCTGAGGGTCCCGGCCTGGTACACCCCGCCCAGGGGCGAGACGTGGGCCATGACGTCGCTGCGGGTGGCGTAGGCGCCGACGGGGAAGCCGCCGCCGATGATCTTACCGTAGGTGCCCAGGTCCGGGGTGATGCCCAGGACGGGCGTCGCGCCCGCGGGGCCCACGCGGAAGCCGGTGATGACCTCGTCGAAGATCAGCAGCGCGCCGTGCTTCGCCGTCAGGTCGCGGCAGGCCTGCAGGAACTCCGCGCGCTGCACCAGCAGGCCGCTGTTGGCGGGCACGGGCTCGATGATCAGGGCGGCCACCTCGTCGCCGCGGGCGGCGAAGAAGGCCTCGAGCTTCCCGGTGTCGTCCAGGGGCAGCACGGCCGTGGTGTCGGTGAAGCCCTTGGGCACGCCGGCGCTGCTGGGGGTGCCGAAGGTGACCAGGCCGCTGCCCGCCTCGACCAGCAGGCTGTCGACGTGGCCGTGGTAGCAGCCGCTGAACTTCACGGTGAGGTCGCGGCCGGTGAAACCGCGGGCCAGGCGGATGGCGCTCATCACGGCCTCGGTGCCGCTGCTCGTGAAGCGCACCTGGTCGAAGTGGGGCATGCGCTCGAGGAAGGCCTCGGCCAGCAGCACCTCGCGGCGGCTGGGGGCGCCGAAGCTGGCGCCTTCGTTCATGGCTTCCAGGGCCGCGGCGTGCACGTCCGGGTCGGCGTGGCCCAGGATCAGGGGGCCCCAGCTGAGGCACCAGTCGATGTAGCCGGCGCCGTCCTCGTCGGTGAAGCGGCAGCCCTGGGCCGACTTGAAGAACAGGGGATCGCCGGGCACGGACTTGAACGAGCGCACCGGGCTGTTGACGCCCCCGGGCATGACCTTGCGGGCCCGCTCCCACCAGCTCGCGTTGCTCATCTCAGATCCAGCCCTTCTGCAGCGCCTCGCGCCCGTGGTAGGTGATGATCAGGTCGCTGCCGGCGCGGCGCATCGCCAGCAGGTTCTCGCGCACAATGGCGGCCTCGTCCACCAGGCCGGCCTGGGCCGCGTTCTTCACCAGGGAGTACTCGCCGCTGACGTTGTAGCAGACCACCGGGCAGAGGACCTCGTCCCGGACCCGGCGGATGATGTCCAGGTAGGCCAGCGCGGGCTTGACCATCACCATGTCGGCGCCCTCCTGCAGGTCCAGCATGGTCTCCAGCACGGCCTCGCGGCCGTTGCGGGGGTCCATCTGGTAGCTCTTGCGGTCGCCCTGGGGCGCGCTGCTGCAGGCGTCGCGGAAGGGTCCGTAGTAGGCGCTGGCGTACTTGGCGCTGTAGGCCAGGATGGAGGTGTTGACGAAACCCTCGTCGTCCAGCAGCTCGCGGATGGCGCCCACGCGGCCGTCCATCATGTCGCTGGGGCTGACGATGTCGGCGCCCGCGCGCGCGTGCGCCAGGGCCATCTTCGCCAGCTGCTCCACCGAGGGGTCGTTGACGACGACGCCGTCCTCGAGGAAGCCGCAGTGCCCGTGGTCGGTGTAGGCGCACAGGCAGACGTCGGTGACGGTGATGATGCCGGCGCCGAACTTCTCCTTCAGCTTGCGCAGGGCCACGTTCACCACGCCGTCGTCGGCGACGGCGGCGGAGCCCGTGGCGTCCTTGTGCTCGGGGATGCCGAACAGGAGGTGGGTCTTCAGGCCCAGTTCCAGGTCGCCCGCGACCTCGTCCACCAGGGTGTCCGGGGAGACGTGGTAGACGCCCGGCATGGCGCCGATCTCGTGGCGCACGCCCGTGCCGTCCACGACAAAATGGGGGGTGATCAGGTGGCGCGCCGACACGTCGGTCTCGGCGACCAGTTCGCGCATGACGGGGTTGACGCGCAGGCGGCGGGGCCGGTCCAGCAGGTTCATGATCCGCTCCTCGGGTCGGCAAGTGCAGGGATCGGGTCCAGGCCCGCGGCCAGGACCATCGCTTCCAGGTCGGGCGTGGCGGCCAGCGCCACCGGGAAGCCCGCGGCGCGGGCGGCCCGGGCGGTGGTCTCGCCGATGGCCACGCAGTCCGGCCGCGCGGCCCAGGCGCCCACGAACGCGTCCACGGCAGACGGGCTGGCGAAGAACACGATGTCACGGGCGGCCGGGCCGCCGGCCGGCAGCTCGGCCGGGGGCACGGCCTCGGTCTCGTACAGGGCCAACTCGTCCACGACGAAGCCGGCCTGCTCCAGGCCGGCCCGCGGCTCGGCCAGCCGCCGGGACGAGCCCGGCAGCAGGATGCGCGCCGGTGCGGCCACCCGGGCGATGAAGGCAGCCGCCAACCCGGCCCCGTCGCGGGTCACCAGGCCCAGATCGTCGCGGCCGCCGGCGGCGACGAGGGCCGCCGCGGTGCCCGGCCCCAGGCAGGCGCAGCGCGCGGAACCCAGGTCCAGGCCCAGGCCCAGGAACGCCTCCGCCGCGTGGGGCGAGGTCAGCATGATCCAGTCGTAGCGGTCGGCCCGCACCTCGCCCGCGGTCGCCAGCGCCCGGTAGCGCAGCAGCGGCAGCTCGAGCACGTCGTGGCCGGCCGCCTGCAGACGCTCGGCCCAGGGCCGGTTCTGCGCGGCCTGGCGGGTCAGGACGATGCGGCGGCGCGGCGTCACGTGCGGGCGGCCTCCCGGTAAGGGCGCAGCCGCCGCCAGGCCTCGTCGCCCAGGACGGCGGGGTCGTCGCCCTCGAGGGTGAAGCGCACCGCGTCGGTGTCCTCGGCGTGGGCCGCCAGGAACGCTTCCAGTTTCCAGCTTTCGCCGTGGGGCTGCACGTTCACGCCGAAGGGCAGCTGGCAGCCGCCGTCCAGGCGCTCGAGCAGGATCCGCTCGGCGGTGACGCCGCGGGCGGTGTCAGCCGTGTGCAGCCGGCGCAGCACGTCGGCCCAGGGATCGTCCCGGCGGCACTGGATGCCCAGCATGCCCTGGGCCGGGGCGGGCACGAAGTCGCCCACTTCCAGGGGCATGGCCCACAGCTCGTGCAGGTCCAGTTCCAGGCGCAGCAGGCCCGCCCGTGCCAGCATGATGGCGTCGTAGCGGCCCTCGCGCAGGCGGTTCACGCGGGTCGGCACGTTGCCCCGCAGGTCGCGGATCTCCAGGTCCGGGCGCAGGCCGCGCACCTGGGCCTGGCGGCGCGCGGCGCTGGTGCCCAAGGTGGCGCCGGCGACCAGGGGCAGGACCTCGCCCCGCTCCTGGCGCTCCAGGTCGATGGCCTCGGGGCGGGCCAGCAGCATCTCGCGCGGGTCCTCGCGGCCGACCATGGCCACCAGCTGCAGGCCGGCGGGCATCTCGGTGGCGAGGTCCTTCAGGGAGTGGACGGCGAAATCGACCCGGCCCTCGAGCTGGGCCTCCTCGAGCTCCTTGGTGAAGAAGCCCTTACCCTCGAGCTTGGAAAAGGGGACGTTGTCGATGGCGTCGCCCGTGGTGGTGATGATGACGAGCTCGGTTGCGGTGCCGAGGTCTTTGAGCATCCCCGCGATGGTGTGGGCCTGCCACAGGGCGAGGTCGCTGCCCCGGGTGCCGATACGGCACACACCGGTGCCGGGTCCGTTGCTGGGCGCATGAGGCAAGTGGGTTCCTCCCCGGTCGGTGTCCGCGCCCGTAACCCTAAGCCACGGAGCGCGGTTGTGTGTCACGGCGGCGTCATGTTCTGTTAGAAAATTAACTATTATTTTCCGAAGTCAAAGCCAGAGCGGATCGATAGGCAATAAGTCCTGATCTGGTAAGGGTTTTGGGCGGAGGGAAGC
>JBHEPC010000028.1:0-4715 GCA_046260475.1 Candidatus Krumholzibacteriia bacterium
GGCGGCTGGGCGCCCGACTCGACCAGCAGGCACACGCAGGCCGGTTGGGAATCCAGGAAGGTCATCAGGCGGCCGAGCTGGTCGCGGGTCAGGGTCTGGGGGTCGACCATCACCAGGCGCACGTCGGCGCTGCCCGGCTCCTGGTTGAAATAGGCCTGCATGGGGAAGACCTGGTAGCCGAAGTGCGCCAGCAAGGCGCCGGTCCAGTCGCGGCGCTGATCGTCGGCGGTGATGACCACGCAGCGCGAACCCTCGGCCACGCTGGCGACGATGCGCGTCTTGCCGGCGCCGGCGATGTGCATGAAGTCGCGCATCTCTTCGATCTTCCGGTTCATGCCCGACAGGGCGATCATCAGGGCGTCGGCGCTGACCCCGGCCGAGCCCATCAGCCGGCCCAGGTCCGATTCGCTGGCCGGCGGCTCGAAGCTGCCGCCGTGGACGCAGGCCAGGATGTCGGCCAGGGCGACCAGCGTGGTCAGGGGCTGTTCGCCGCTGGTGGCCTTCTCGATGTCGTGGTGGTAGCGGGCGGCGTCGCAGAAGGCCTGGGGCAGCTCCCAGAACTGCAGCAGCCCCTGCCCGACCTGGGAGTGGGTGAAGCCGGTGGCGGCGCGCTCGCGGTCCTCCAGCGAACCCTCGGTCCCGGCCAGCACCTCGCGGTATTCGTCGGGCACGGCGGCCGCCAGCACGTAGGCGCCGATGTCGTGCATCAGGCCGGCCAGGAAGGCCTCCTCCGGGTCGATGCGCCGCCCCACGTGGGGCGCCAGCACCTGCACCGCGGCGGCGTTGGCCATGCCGTGGGCCCAGAACGTCTCCTGGTCCAGCCCGCTTTCCAGGTCCTTCAGGGCGGAGGTCGAGCCGAAGCCCAGGGCCATGTTGCGGATCCCCGTGAAGCCCATGATGACCACGGCGCGGCTGATGGTCGTCACCTCGTTGGCCACACCGTAGAAGGACGAGTTGGACAGCTTGAGCACCTTGCCCGCCAGGGCCTGGTCGCTGGACAGCACCTTGGCCACGTCCTGGGCCGATGCCTCCTCGTCGCGCATCACCGCCAGCAGCCGCCGGGTCACTTCCGGCAGCGGCGGCAGGTTGCGCATCACGGTCATGATGCGGGCTTTCACACGATCGACGGACATGGACACTCCCCGCCTGGCGGTCCGGCCCCGCGGGCCTGTTTCCGGTCCTAGCGGTTATCGTCGCGGCGGCGGGGGGCTTTAACGGGAATCGGTCCGGCGGCAGCAGCCTGCCCCGGCGGCAGGCCGCGGCGCAGCCCGGCGCCCCAGCGGCCGTGGACGTCGTCCACGACCCGGTCCAGGGTCCGCTCCCGCTGCCGGACCGGGTCGGCGAAGAGGTCGCCCTGCCCCACGCCGGCCGGACCCAGGTTCGACGCCGTGAACCCCAGCAGGCGCAGGGGGCGCCCGGCCCGGCCCAGGCGCTCGCTCAGCAGGGCGCGGGCGGCGTCCCGCAGGTCGACCGTCCGGTCGGTGGGCTCCGGCAGGGTCAGCGAACGGGTGGGGGTGCTGAAGTCGGGGTAACGCGCCTTGAGGGTCACGGTGCGCGCCTGCAGCCCGTGGGCCCGCAGCCGGCGGGCCACCTTGTCGGCCAGGTCGTCCAGCACCGCCTGCAGGTGGTCGCCGTCGGCGATGTTTTCGGGGAAGGTCGTCTCGTTGCCGATGGACCTGGCCTCGTGCACCGGCACCACGGGCCGGTCGTCGCGCCCGGCCGCCAGTTCCAGCAGGTGCCGCCCGTGGTCGCCGAAACGGGCCAGCAGCACCCCCGGCGGGCAGGCCACAAGGTCGGCCACGGTGCGCACGCCCAGTCCGGCGAGGGTCTGTTCGGCCACGCGCCCCACCCCCCACAGCCGGCCGACCGGCAGCGGCGCCAGGAACTCGCGCTCGGCGCCCGTGGGCACCACCACGAAACCGTCGGGCTTCTCGAGGTCGCTGGCCAGCTTGGCCAGGAACTTGTTGGCGGCCAGGCCCACCGAGGCGGTCAGGCCCAGCTCCCGACGGATGCGTTCCTTGAGCGCCCGCGCAGTGCCCTCTGCCGGGCCGAAGAGCCGCGTGCAGCCGGTCACATCCAGGAAGGCCTCGTCGATGGACAGCGGCTCGACCAGGGGCGTGACGGTGTCGCAGATGGCGAACACCGCCCGCGACAGCTCCAGGTAGCGATCCATGCGCGGGCGCAGGAACACGCCGTCCGGGCACAGGCGCCGGGCCTGGGCCGCCCCCATGGCGCTGCGCACGCCGTAGCGGCGGGCCTCGTAGCTGGCCGCCGCCACCACGCCGCGTCCGGCGGGGGTGCCGCCGACGATCACCGGGCGCCCCCGCAGGGACGGGTCGTCCAGCACCTCGACCGAGGCGTAGAACGCGTCCATGTCCACGTGCAGGATCGAGCGCGGGGTGGTCATGGGTCAGTCCGCGTCCCGGGTCTCGGCGACGGCGAACAGGCGGCCCAGGTACTCCCGCTTGCGGTCCAGCTCCCGGTTCCAGGCCCGGTTCGCCGGCACGTCGGGGCGGGCGCGCCAGTCGGGCGTGATGGCCGCCAGGGCCCGGTGCAGCTCCCAGGCCCGCTCGTAGGTGCGGCCCCGCAGGTCGCGCAGGGCCATCAGCTGGTTGACCGTCAGCCAGTGCCGGTCCACGGTCTCGGCGATGATCGCCGGGTCGATGTGCAGGGGCGCCAGCCGTGCGACCTCCACCACCTCGGCCGCGGCGCCGTCCGACCACGCGGTCCGCTCCCGGACCCGCTCCTTCAACAGCTGGGCGTTGGTCCCGCTGAAGCCCGCCAGGGGTTCGAGCTGGTCCAGGCCCGCGGTGGGCAGGCCGCGGCTCTCCAACTCGGCCAGCACGGCCGCGTCGAGGCGGTAGGTCACCGGCTTGCTGACCTGCAGGTCGAAGACGTTGTCCATGACGAACAGCAGCAGCAGCGCCAGCACGCCCGCCGCCACCGGCGTGGCCACCCAGCCGCCGGCGATGCCGCCCAGGACGTTGAAGCGGATGCCGCGGCCGCCCTTGAGCAGGCCGATGCCCAGGATGGCCCCGACCACCGCCTGGCTGCTGCTGACCGGGACCAGGGGGATCGCCGGCAGGCCCGCCGCGATCAGGGCCGCCTGCAGTCGCTCGGACGCGAACAGGAACAGGGTCAGGGAATGGGCCAGCACCACCACCAGCGCCGCCTCGGGGGAGAGCCGCAAAAGACCGCCGCCGACGGTGTGCATCACCCGGTCCGAGTAGGTCACCACGCCCACGCCGATGGCCGCGGCGCCCAGCAGGAAGAGCTGCTGCGTGCCGGTCACGGTCACCCCCAACACGGTCAGGTCGGCGAACGGGTGCACCGGCACGAAGACGCCCATCACGTTGGCGATGTTGTTGGCCCCCAGGCTGTAGGAACCGAAGGCGCCCACCACCAGCAGGCTCACGCGGGTCAGGGCGTCCAGGCGCAGCAGGTGCAGGCGGCTGCGGGCCAACACGGCGCGGATCACGATGAACAGCACCATCGCGAGGACGCCGGCCAGGACCGGGCACACCACCCAGGTACCCACGATCCGCCCCAGCGAGCGCGTGTCGGTGACCGACGCGGTGTAGAAGTTCCAGCCGATGATGGCGCCCACGATGGACTGGCTGGTGGAGACGGGCATGCGCAGCCGCGTCATCCAGAAGGTGGTCAGGCCCGCGGCCAGGGCGACGGTGAAGGCGCCGGCCAGGGCGTTGACCTCGCCCAGGCCGCCCAGGGTGTGGGCCGCGCCGGCGCCGCTGATCGCCGCGCCCAAGGCCACGAAGACCGCACAGATCAGGGCCGCGGTGCGGAAGCGCACCATGCGCGCGCCGACCGCCGTGCCGAAGACGTTGGCGGCGTCGTTGGCCCCCAGGGACCAGCCGAGGAAGAGCCCGCTGGAGAGGTAGAGCGCCAGTTCCATGCCGTCCCGCTCAGAGGTTGCGTTTGATGGCGTAGATGGCCAGGCGGTCGGCCACCGCCTCGGCTTCGTCCGAGACCTGCTCCACGTTGTGGGCGAAGTAGCGGAGCTGGGTCTTGTGGGCCAGCTCCAGCCCGCTGGCGAAGATGCGGCGCTTGAGGCCGTCGCTCAGCTTGTCGGCGTCCTTCTCCCAGTGGTGCACCTTGAAGAGGTGGTCCTTGACTGCGCCGGGGTCGCGGAAGAAGGTGCGTGCGGCCCCCACCACCGCCTCGGCCGCCTGGGAGCTGGCGGCCGCCAGGCGCCGGTAGCCGTCGCGGAACTCGTCCGGGATCACCGGGCACTCGATGGAGAACTGGTGCAGGCTGCTCTTGGCCGTATCGATGACGTTGTCCGTGTTCTCCAGCAGGCCGAGCACGTCGCCGCGGTGGTCGGGGATCAGGGAGTGGCTGTAGAGCTGCGCCTCCACCGACTTGCTCAGGATGTCGGCCTTGGACTCCAACTGGTCGATGGTCGCCAGGCGCACCGCCAGCTCCTCCAGGTCGCCGGCCAGGTAGGCCTCCACGCCGGCCCGGTAGACCAGCGCCCCCTCGGCGACCTGGTCGAGGAACTCGTCGATCTGCTGCTCGACGATGGCGCTCGTACGGAAAAGCGGCATGGCGGCATCGCTCCTTGGGGCTGGCCGGGTCCGGGGGCCCTCGCGGCGCGGCCCCATCCCGTTGACGGTGCGCCACGTACGGCCCGGAGTCAAGGACGGGAAGCCGAAGGACGGCGCGGCCGGGCGCCTTGCGAAAGGGGGAATCACCTT
>JBHEPC010000044.1:0-3155 GCA_046260475.1 Candidatus Krumholzibacteriia bacterium
TCCGCCGCATGCTCCATCATCTCGCTGGTCGCAAAGCGCACCCCGACCACGGCGTTGGCGCCGTTGGCGCGGGCCTGCTCGATCATGCGGTCGAGGGCCTCCTCGCGGCACTCGGCGATCATCTTGGTGTAGTCGGAGATCTCGCCCCCGACGATGTTCTTCAGCCCGGCCAGCAGGTCGTGCCCCAGGTGCCGGGAGCGGATGGTGTTGCCCCGCACCAGGCCGATGGTGCGGACGATGCGCTTGTGGGCGATGTCGTAGGTGGTGGTGATCAGCATGCCGTCCTCCGCCGGCCCCAACGGGCCGCTCAACGGACCACGTCCTTGTAGCGCGTGCGGGCGCGCGTGTGGATGCGCTCGCGCACGACCGAGACCAGCAACAGGGCCAGTCCGGCCGTGCCGGCGATGATGGCCGCCTTCACGAGAGGCGGCAGGCCGTCCGCCCCCAGCACCGCCCGCAGCAGCACCGTGGCGCCCCAGCCGGCCAGCACCAGCGCGCCCAGGCTCAGCAGCAGCCAGCCCAGGGAGCGCTCGCTGCGGTTGTAGGCCCGCTGCCAGAAGCCCTCCCAGGCCTCGGGCGGGGCCTCCTTCAGGCGCATGACCGCGGTCAGCGCCTTCAGGCGGCGCAGGCGCTCCACCTCACCGCGGGCGGCGGCATCGTCGGCCAGCCGGGCCTCGACCCGGGCGGCGTCGGCCGCGTCCAGTTCGCCGTCCACGTAGGCGGAGAGCAGCGCGTCGTCGAGTCGGGGATCGACGTTCACGATGCGTCCTCCAATCCCGCCGCCGCGTGCAGCCGCCGGCGGGCGGCGTGCAGCCGCGACATCACCGTGCCGAGGGGGATGCCGCAGGCGGCGGCGATCTCGCGGTACTTCAGGCCCTGGAAATGGTACAGCAGGAAGACCTCCCGCAACTCTGGCGGCAGCTCCCGGATGCCCGCCCACAGGCGCTCGAGCAGGTCCTGGGCCTCCCGCTCCGCCAGCGGGTCGGGCCGGCCGTCGGGCCGATCGACCCACTCCAGCGGCAGGTCGCCCCGGTGGCGCTGCTCGTCCCGCCGCTGGTTCAGGGCGGCGTTGCGGACGATGCGGTACAGCCAGGGGAAGAACGGCCGCTCGACCTGGAAGCGGTCCAGGGTGCGGTGGATGCGGATGAAGGCCTTCTGGACGGCGTCCATGGCGTCGTCGTGGTTGCCGACCAGGCCCAGGGCCACGCCGTAGGCGCGCTGGCGGTACCGGTTCATCAGGTCCTCGAATCCCTGCTGGTCGCCGGCCAGGGCCCGTTCCACGTCGGCCCGGTCCCGGCGGCGTTCCTCGGCCTCGCGCTCGGCCGCGGCGGTCTCCGCGTCCGGCGCCGTTGCAGGGAGATACCCGCCGTCGTCGGCTTTATTCGCCGGTCCGCGCCGGAAGGCTCGCCACGGGGACACCTAGGCGTCCTTCCGCCAGGGCACGTCGGCCAGGCCGGCAGCGGCGTTGGCCGCCCGGGCGGCGGTGAACAGGGCGTCGCTCAGGCGGTTGAGGTAGACGAGGGCCCCCTGGGGCACCGGCTCGGTGGCCGCCAGGGCCACCGCCTTGCGCTCGGCCCGGCGGCAGACGGAGCGGGCCAGGTGCAGCATGGCCGCCGCCTCGCTGCCCCCCGGCAGGATGAAGTTGCGCAGGGCCGGCAGGTGGGCGTCCATGCCGTCGATCCACTGCTCCAGGGCGACCGCGTCGAAGTCCCGGGGTTGGGCCGAGTGCTGGGGGTTGGCGAGCACCGCGCCCAGGTCGAACAGGCGGCTCTGGATGCGGTCCAGCAGGTCGGCCATGGGGCGCCCCGCGTCGTGCCGGCGCAGCACCGCCGCGGCACAGCCGAGGGCGCTGTTCAGCTCGTCCACGTCGCCGTAGAGGTCCACCCGGGCCTGGCACTTGGGCACCCGGGTACCATCGCCCAGGGAGGTCTGGCCGGCGTCGCCGGTGCGGGTGTAGATGCGGGCCATGGGCCATCTCCTTGCCTCGGGGGCGGGGCCGGCGATGCGCGGGCCGCCGGCCCATAGTAAGCGAATCTCCCGGCGAGGGAAGGGATTTCCCGGCGGGCGGGCCTACTTGACGAGGGTGACGGCCGCCGCCGCCCGGCCGCCGCGGCCGTCCCGGGCCACGACCCGGTAGATGCCCGCCGGCAGCGCCGCGCCGCGGTCGTCTACGCCGGCGAAGACGAATTCGCCCCGCCCGGTCTGGTCCGTGCGGACGGTGGCGCCCGCCACGCGCCGGCCCCGCAGGTCGTGCACCGTCACCGCCACGGTCCCGCCAGTAGGCCCCGTGACGTCGATCCGCGCCGCCGGGTTGCAGGGGTTCGGGTACGGCGCCCCCAGCGTCAGGCCCGCCGTCAGGGGCAGCGGCGCCGCCGACGGCGCGCTCGTGGGCACGACGAACATGAACGGGGGCAAACCGGTGGCAATGGCGCCGTCGGTCAGCTCCTGGCCGCTGACGGGGTCGAGCACCCGCAGGCCCGCGGCGCCCGTGGTGCGGTCCAGCACGTGCAGCAGCCCGCCCTCGAGCCACAGATCCGCGTGCACGTAGCCGGTGCCCGTGTCCAGGACGGTCACGCCCTGCGGGCAGGCGCGCCGCACGCCGGTGATGAAGGACGCGTCGCTGACCAGGGCCAGCCAGCAGTCCCCGTCGGGCGCGATCACCAGCACGTCGCCGCCCAGCTCGGCCTCGGTCACGGCGTAGCCCAGGGACACGCCGGCGGCCAGGTCCACCAGCTCGATCCCGCCGTCGGCCAGACCGAACCAGCCGGCGCAGCCGACGGCCAAGGTGGCGCCGTCCAGCACCAGCCGCGTGTAGGGGTTGCCGCCCTGGAGGGCGATGGGCTGCACGCCGGGCGCGACCGGGTCCAGGTCCACCCACTCTTCGGCCGCCATGTCGAAGACCAGGATCGCGCCCGGGCCCGACGGCCCGTACCAGTTGGCGCGGTCGAGCTTCTGGCAGGCGATGTAGAGCAGGTCGCCGGCGGCGGCGCACCAGGCGGTCTCAGGCAGGCCGTCGGCGTCGGCGAAGGCGGCGGTGGAGTAGGTGCCCAGGATCGTGCCCGTGGCCGGGTCCACCCGCAGCAGGACCGCCTCGTCGTAGCAGGGCACGTAGGCCTCGCCCGCGGTGTCGAAGGCGATGTCCTGGGGGTTGCGGC
>JBHEPC010000071.1:0-10039 GCA_046260475.1 Candidatus Krumholzibacteriia bacterium
CCAGCTCGCGCCCGCTGCGGTCGACCACCGGACCGGGCGCCGTGCCCGGGCCGTCGGCGAACAGGAAGCTGCGGTCGTCGTCGGGCACGAAGCAGATCTCCTGGCTGTCGGGCTTGTCCGCCACCGGCAGCGCCAGCTCCCGCGCGGCGCGGCGCACCTCGTCCTTGGTGTACCAGCCCAAGGGGAACAGCAGGCGCGGCCACAGCGCCCGGTCGATCCGGTGCAGGAAGTACGTCTGGTCCTTGGCCGGATCGACACCCCGCAGCAGGGTGCCGCGTCCGCCGTCGACGGCGACCCGGGCGTAGTGGCCCGTCGCGGCCAGGGCGCAGCCCTGGCGGTCGGCCAGGCGCACCAGCTCGGGGAAGCGCACCTCGCCGTTGCATTGCAGGCAGGGGTTGGGCGTGCGTCCGGCGCGGTACTCGGCCACGAAGGGCTCGATCACCGCCGCGCCGAAGGGCGCCGCCACGTCGCCCACCCAGTGGGGCGACCCGAAGCGCACGGCCAGCCGGCGGGCGGCGTCGATGGCGTCCAGGGAGCAGCACGAACGGTCGGTGAAGCGCTCGTCGTCGCCGTAGCAGAAGTTCTTGAAGGTGACGCAGTGCACGTCGCAGTCCAGGGCCCGCAGCAGGGCCAGGGCCACGGCGCTGTCCACGCCGCCGCTGATCCCCAGCAGGACACCGGTGCCCGGCGGCACACGCCGGCGCAGGTCACGGGGGATCGGCAGCGGGAAGGTCAATGGTCGGCCTGCGACGGATCGGGCGCGCTCATCAGATCCTTGACGATGCGCACGTTCTCCCGGGAGCGCTCGCCGATGTCGCCGTCGGGATCGTGCTTGGCCGCCAGCTCCCACTCCCGCATCGCCTCGCGGTAGATTTTCTGCTCGGCGAACATGATGGCCAGGTTGTAGTGGGCCAGGGCGCTGGTCGGGTCGTGGTCCAGGACGGCCTGGAACTGGTCCAGGGCCTCCTGGGTCCGCCGCTGGCGCAGGTAAAGCCCGCCCAGGTTGCAGCGGGCCTTCTCGTCGTGGGGCGAGGCGGCCAGGGCCAGCTCGTAGAAACGCTCCGCCTGGGCCAGGCGGGTGTCGCGCTGCGGCCGGCTGCCCCGCTGCTCGGCCCGGTCGTCCCAGACCGAGCCCAGGTTCACCAGGGCCTCGACGAAGCTGCTGTCCCGGGCCACGGCGCGGGCAAAATGGACCTCGGCGCTGTCCAGCAGCGCGGGCACCTGCGGCGCGTCCCAGCCCAGGGCGGCGGCCGTGTCGGAGGCGGCGTCGTAGAAGCGGTTGCCCAGCAGGAAGCTGGCGTAGGTGGCCTCGTTGCCCCCGGCGGCCACGGAGCCGCGCAGGGTGTCCTCCAGGGCCTGCCCCTCGAGCGCGGCGGTGCGTTGGACGAACCGCTCGAGGTCCGTCAGCTCCGCCTGCTCCTTGCAGCCGCCCAGGGCGACCGCCGCCAGGAGCGCCGCCAGGACCAGGGCCGATCGAACCGTCGTCTTCGTGTGCATGATGTGCGCCGTTCCCTTCGTTGTCACCACCAGGCCTCCAGGCCGGTCACCGAAAAGGTCAGCCGCCAGACCGAGCTCTCGCGGCCGTTGGTCTCGAGGTCGCCGATGCGGCCGTAGGAGACGGCCAGGTCCAGCTGCCCCATGTCGCTGCGGAAGGGGAAGCCCGTGCCCACCGACCAGGTCCGCTCGTCCACCGGGGCGCCGCCCACGGTGTAGGCCCAGCGCCGGGACGAGACGCCCAGGCGCAGGGGCAGGTTGTCCACGCCGCCGTGCCGCTCCCGGGCCCCGACCCGCTCCAGACCCACCGACCAGGCGCTCTCGTCCGTGGCGGTAGCCTCCCAGTCGGCGCGGCCGCCGGTGGTCGAGGTCTCGGCCCAGAAGCCGTCGCCGCCCACCTTCCAGCGCCCGAAAAGCGGCACCTGGAAACCGGCCCGGTACTCGGCGGGCATGGCCAGCACCCAGGTGGAGCGGCCGCGGGCGGCCACGCCCTGCAGGTCCTCCTCCCGCGTGGCGTCCACGTCGTAGGCAGGGGTGTAGGCCAGCGCCAGGCGCACGCGCCGCACCGGTTCCAGCAGCGCCGCGAAGGTGGTCGAAGTCCCGCTGAAACGGTCCTCCACCACCACGCTGTTGGGCTGGTAGAAGGGGTTGCCGCCGATGGCCGGCAGTTCGAAGAAATCGCCGGCGGCGTCGCGGATGGCGCCGCGCACCAGATTCAGCGAGGCGCCCAGCGAGACCCCGTCCACCGGCTGCCAGGCCACGCCCAGGGGCACCGTGAACAGCGACCCTTCCCGCACGAACTGGTGGTTGCCGATGATGGAGTCCTCGAGCGCCTGCCAGGTGGTGTCCACCCGCGTCTGGTACTGGCTCGAGCGGAAGATGGTGAAGCCCGCGGTCAGGCCCAGGCGCCCCTTCAGCACCGGCAGCCCCACGCGCAGGTCCGGCGCGTAGGTGCGGTAGGTGTGCCGGCTGCCCGTGGCATCCTCGTGGTCGGCGCTCTCGCCGTAGCCGGTGAACTTGATGGCCACGTGGCGCAGCGACGACAGCGAGGCGACGTTCTTGAAGCCCGGGTGCAGCGAATCGTGCTCGGTCATGCCGAAGCCGCGGGCGACCATGCGGGCGTCGTCGGGCACGACCCGCTGACCGACGTTCTGCAGCGCGAACGGCGTCTGCGCCGCGGCCGGCCCCGGCGGCAGCAGCGCGACGGCGGCCAAGAAGGCGGCGACGGCCACCGGCGGCGTGGCGATGCGGCGGCGCTCACTCATCGTCCCCACCTCCGAGGCCCGCGACCGTGCTGTAGTGGATCACCAGGCGCGGCCGCAGGGAATCGCCCGCCGCCGTGCCGTGGAACCGGAATTCGTTGTAGTAGAAGTCCGGGTCGATGGTCGAGGTGTCGTAGCCGGGGAAGAAGTCCTCGTCCGCCGTCAGCACGAACCCCCGCTCGCCGGTGTAGGCGCCGTTGATCGCGCGCTGGATCGAGGCGGTGACGTTGAAGTCGAACCGCCGGTTGAAGGTCGGATCGTTGCTGAAGGTGCCGGTGACGGTGTAGGTCGCCGCGTCCAGCTCGTCCAGGGTCAGCGTCCCGTAGGGGTCGCCGAACAGCCCGGTGTCCAGCTCCGAGACCACCAGGGTCTGCAGGGTGCCGAAGCCGCGGTCGGTGTCGTTGTGCAGCACGAGCACGGCGCGGTTGATGTAGACGTCCGGCGGCAGCTTGGCCAGGCTGAAGCGCAGCGCGGGATACCGGCGCAGACCGGTGCGCAGCAGCAGGCCGTCCGCGGCCGTCGCCGGCGGCGCCGGGACCTGGTCGAAGGTGGAGATGTCCGCCACGGGCGCGATCAGGCGGTTGAGCTCTTCGCTTACGAAGTTCACCACGATGTTGGGCGCGGGGACCGTGCCGACCCCCACGTTCGGGATCTCCCCGAAACGCTTGAGGTCGCGGGCGGCGAAGCCCACCAAGCCGGAGTCCGACGCGGCGCCGGCCCGGATCAGGAAGCCGCGCGTGCCGCCGGTGGCGATCCAGGCCAGGAAGTCCTCCTTGCGCAGGGGTATCTGCGGCAGGGCCCCCTGCTCGAGCAGGTAGTCGGCGTTCAGGTCGCGGGCGTCGTAGGCCGGGACCGGCCCGGGGTAGGCGGTGCTGTCGAAGGGCGCGTCCAGGGCGTGGATGCGGTAGTACAGCCGGCCCACCGGGGTGGTGGTGTCGGCCGCCTCGCCGTAGAACTTCAGCTTGGTCATGCTCAGCTTGACCGTCTGGATGTTCTCGGCCGTGAAGAGGTTCGCCGGGAATTCCTCGCTGGCGTAGGCGTCGAAGTCGAAGTTCACGAGGATCGACGAGCGGGTGCCCGCCTGCTCGCCCAGGTACAGCACCTGCCGGGCCGACAGGGGCAGGTCCGGCTCCTCGACCGTCAGGGCGGCATAGCGGTCCACCGCAGTCACGTCCAGGGGCACCAGCACCGAATCCAGCTCGACCGTGGCCAGGTCCGCCCCCACCTCGCCGGGCAGGTCGCTGGTGCAGCCGCCCAGCTGCAGGGCCGCCAGGACGGCCAGCGCCGCCGCCGGGATCGGGGCCATGTTGCGCAGGTTCATCGCGCGCGGTTCCTTCCTCAGCCCCCGGCGCCCGGCATGCGGGCCGAGAGGCTGACGCGGGTGAACCCGCTCTGCTTGATGGTGTCGATCAGGCCCACGACGTCGCCGTGGGATGCTTTCTCGTCCGCCCGCAGCACCATGCGTTCCTCGCCGGTCGCCGCGTGCAGCTGCTCGAGGATCGGCTGCAGCCGGTCGCTGTCCACCTGGGCGTCGTTCAGGAACACGCGGCCGTCGGCCGCCAGGTACAGGATCGACGGCGTCTCGATGGTCTCGCTCGCGGTCGCCGACCGCGGCAGCACCAGGGTGATCGCCGGCTGGTTGCGGAAGGTCGAGGTCACGGTGAAGAAGATCACCAGCAGGAACATCACGTCGATCAGCGAGGTGATGTTCAGGATCAGGCCCCTGCCCTTGCGCTGCGGCCGGAAGTTCATGCCGGGACCGCCCCGCTGCGCCGGATCTGCCGCCGCCGCAGCGTGTCCAGCACCTTGGAGGAGTAGAACTCCAGCTCGAAGATGATGCGGTCGGCGCGGCCGTTCAGCCAGTTGTAGGCGACCAGCGCCGGGATGCCGATGATCAGCCCCGCCGCGGTGGTGACCATGGCCTCGCTGATGCCCGCGGACAGGGTCTCGGGGTTGCCCAACCCCGCGGCCGAGACGGCGGCGAAGACGCGGATCATGCCCAGCACCGTGCCCAGCAGCCCCAGCAGCGGCGAGACCGCGGCCACCGTCTCCAGCACCCCCAGGCGCCGGGTCAGGCGCGTCGCCTCCTGGCGCCCGGCCTCCTGCAGCACGTCGCGGATCACCGTCCAGTCGTTGTCGGCGTGGTCCAGCCCCGCGCGCACGATGTTGGCGAAGGGCCCGGGGCGGCGCTCGCAGATGGCGTAGGCCACCTTCAGGTCCTCGCTGGCCGACAGGGTCTCCACCGCCTGGGCGATCTCGGGCGCGATGATGCGCTGCCGGTTGATCACGATGAACCGCTCGATGATCACCGCCAGCCCCACCAGCGAGGCCAGGGTGATGGGGATCATCATGTAGCGGCCGGCCAGGATCATTTCCCACATGGGCGCGTCGACCTCCGGGACATAAGCGTAGCAGGGGCGCACGGTCCCCCGCGTCCGGCAGCGGCGCTCACTGCCGCCACGCAGGATAGTGCAGGCTGAGGATGATCACAAGATTCTCCTCGGGGAAGTGCGGCGGCAGGGGCGCGTAGGGCGCGAAGGCCTTGAGCGCCGCCTGCGAAGCGTCGTGCAGGGACTCGTGCCCCTCGGTCTCGACCACCGAGAGCGCCGAGAGGCGGCCGTCCTTCTCCACGACCATGCGCAGCCGGGTCACGCCGCTGATGACGCCCAGCCGGTAGGCGTAGGGCGCCACCCAGTGCCGGTGCAGCTGGTTGGCGAAGTGCTTGATCCAGGGGGCGTAGTCCCACTGGTAGGTGTTGAGGCTGAACTCGCCGTCGATGGCCACGCCGGCGCCCAGGTCGCCCATGGAGCGCTGGTCGAACTCGAAGCCCCGGTCCCCGACCCGCGCCTGCTGGCCCTCCTTGAGCACCGAGGGCGCCTGCCCGCCCCACCAGTCCTCCAGGTCGGGCTGGGGCTGCGGGTCGGCACGCTCGTCGTCGCGCTCGCCTGCGGTCTCGCCGCCCGGCTCGGTGCGCTCGGCAGGCAGGGCCCACTCGCCCGTGCCGGCGGCGCGGTCGGCCTCGCGCCGCTGGTCGTCCCGGCCCTCGGCGCCCTCGACCGGGCTGCCGGCGGCCTCGCGGGGCTCCGGCAGCGGAGCCTGGCTGAAGGCGTCGCCGCCGGCGCCGTCCAGCTGCTCCTGCAGGATGTCCACCTGGGGGAACGGCCCCTCCTGGTCGGCGCGGGGCCGCTGGCCGTCGCGGCCGCTGCGGTCGGCGGCTCGGGCGTCGTGCTCGGCAAGGAAATCCGCCCGCGGCGGGGGCGTCGCACTGGCCAGGCGGTCGGGGATGGAGGTGATGGCCGTGGGCAGGTCGTCGGCGTCGGCCGGGACGTCCGCGTCCTCGGGCTCGACCAGCAGCAGCTCGACCTCGTCGCCGCGCTCGGAGGCCAGGGCGGGTTCCACCTGCGGCACGAAGGGGATCCGCCAGGTGGCGACCGCCACCACCAGGTGCAGCAGCAGCGACACCGCGAACGCGCCGATGATGATCCGGTTCTCGCCCAATGCCTCCGCCTTCCGGCCGGAACCCGCGGCCGTCGCGCCGGGGGCGGCCCCCGGGGCGGCCCCGACGGGAGAATGTACCCCGCGGCCCCCCGGCGCGCCAACCCGGGTTGACGAAACCCCGGCCCGCGCCGATGCTTGGCCCGACCCGCGACCACGGGAGGATGCCTTGGCCCACCGGCCGCCGCTGTTCGAACTGCTACCGCCCGCCCTGCGCCCGGCGGCGCTACGGGACGTCCCGTTGCGCGACCTGACGACCCTGCGGGTCGGCGGGCCGGCCGAGTTGGTCTGCCCGGCCCGGAACCCCGACGACGCCAGGCGGTTCCAGGCTTTCGCGGCCGAAAAGGGGCTCCCCTGCTTCGTCCTCGGCGGCGGCAGCAACCTGCTGGGCGCGGACGAGGGCTTCGGCGGCGCCGTCCTGAAGGTCGCCACCACCGGCTTCGCCGTTCGGGGCGACACGGTGCGCGCCGGCGCCGGCCTGGACTTCGACGACCTGATCGCCCGCACCCTCGGTGCCGGCCTCGTGGGCCTGGAGTTCGCCTCGGGCATCCCCGGCACCCTGGGCGGGGCCCTGGTGGGCAACGCCGGCTGCTACGGCCACGAGATCGGCGAGTTCCTGGCCGAGGCCCTGGTCCTGCTGCCGGACGGGCGCCTGGAGACCGTCGGCCCGGAGGCCTTCGGCTTCGCCTACCGAACGACCGACCTGCGGGAAACCGGCGCCATCGTCCTGGAGGCGGTGCTGCGCCTGGGCCGGGGCGACCTGGGCGCGGCGACGGCCGCGCGCGCCGAGCACCTGGCCGATCGGCATCGCAAACACCCGGTGGACCTGCCCAGCGCCGGCAGCTGGTTCCGCAACCTGCCCCCCGCCGAGCCCGGCGGCCGCCGCCGGCCGGCGGGCCTGCTGTTGGAAGAGGCCGGGGCCAAGGCCATGCGCGAAGGCGACGCCGCGGTCTTCGCCAAGCATGCCAACATCGTGGTCAACCTGGGCCGGGCCACCAGCGGCGACGTGCGCCGCCTGGTCGAACGCATGCGCGCGGCGGTGCGCGACCGGTTCGGGGTCGAGTTGGTGGAAGAGGTGCGGCGGCTGGGCCCCTGAGATCGCCCCTACTTCACGAGCAGCAGCTTGCCGCCCAGGACGAAGTCCCGCCCCTGGACCCGCAGCAGGTAGACGCCGGCCTCGGCCGGGCGGCCGCCGCGCAGCCCGTCCCAACGCAGGTCGTGCTCACCGGCCGGCAACTCCCGGGCCAGCAGCGTGGCCACCAGCCGCCCCCGCACATCGTAGACGGCGGCCGTCACCGGCCCCGGGCGCGCCAGGGAAAAGCGGGCGTCGACCGTGGGATTGAAGGGGTTGGGCCACGGCTCCCTGGCCCAGGCCGCGGGCCCCGGCCGGTCCGGCCCGCAGCCGCCGGCGGGCAGGGGGACCGATGCCGCCCGGGGATCGTCCCCCACGGCCAGGCGCAGCTCGGCCGCACGGCCGGCCGTCACGGCACCGCGCCAGGTCCAGGCCCCACCCCCGGCCTCGAGGGCCCCTTCCCGCGCACCCGCTTCGCTGGCCAGCAGCCGCACCCGGCCGCCGTCGACCAGATCCAGCCGCCAGGGTCCGCGGCCCGCGGGCCGGATCTCCGCCACCACGAGGCCGTCCGCGCATCCGGCCGCCAGGAGTGGCCGCTCCACCGCCACCAGGCCCCGCTCCACGTTCAGCATGGTCAGCCCCAGGTGCAGGGAGGCGTCCAGGGTCAGGATGTCCGGCACCTGGTCGGTGTTGAAGTCGTCGGTGGCGAAGTAGGCCACGTCGCCGCCCGCGGCGAAGCTCACCGGCGGCGTGAAGGACCAGCCGCCCAGACCGTAGACCACGGCGATGGTGCCGGCTTCCCGCATATTGACGATGACGTCGTTGATCCCGTCCTGGTTCACGTCCTCCAGCAGCGCCCCCTCGGGCCGGCTTTCCAGGGCCAGGCTGCCCACCAGGCGATTCAGGCTGCCCGTGCCGGTGTTTTCCAGGAAGGTCAGAGTCTCGTCGTTGTGGCCAACCACGACCACGTCATCGTCCCCGTCGCCGTCCAGGTCCCCCGTGGCCAGGGCCCTCGCGCCGCTGCCCGCATTGATCCAGCTGCCGGCCACGAAGCTGCGTCCGTCCAGGTTGAGGGCGGTCCACACGCGGTTGACGGCGTCGACGGCCACCAGGTCCAGGCGGCCGTCCGCGTTCAGATCCACCGCCACGACCCCCACGGCGCGGCTGTCGAAGCCGAAGGCCACCGTGGTCGGGAAGCCGCCGTCGCCCGCGCCGAACAGCACACGGACCTCCGGCGCCGTCCCCATCAGGACCACGAGATCCTGCCGGCCGTCCCCATCCACGTCGCCCGCAGCAAGGCGCCGCACGTCCGCCGCCAGGGGCGTCGAAGCCACCGTCTGCCAGCTGTCCGCGCCGCGCGCCAGCACGCGGACGACGCCGCCCAGACGGTCGTACACCGCCAGCTCGGGGCCGGGCTGCGCGTCGGCGTCGATGGCGGCCATGGGCCCGGGCAGGGCAAACAGCGTTTGCACCTGCGGGGAGATGACCAGGCCGCCGTCGGTACGCCCCTGGAAGAAACCGAGGGTGCCGCTTTCGGCGGACATGACCACCGCGTCGTTCAGGCCGTTGCCGTCGAAGTCCCCCAGGCTCAGGCCGGCGGGGCGTCCCGGCAGGGCCAAGGCGGGGAAGCCCCAGTAGTCGAGGTCCGGACTGCCGAACATCACGGTCACCACGCGGGCCGCGCCGCCCACGCTGACCAGGTCGGGCACGCCGTCGGCGTTCAGGTCGGCGGTCACCACGTCCCCAGGCCGGCAACCGGGGTAGTAGCCGTCCTGGCGCACCCAAACCGCGCCATCGCCCCGGTAGTACTCCAGCAGGCCCCGGGTCGAACTGGACGGGTACAGGCCCCACGCGCCGCCCGGCAACGCCGCCAGGTGGACCCCGTCGGCGGCCACCGTCGGCGCGACGCGCGCCGCCTCGACCAGGGTGCCATCCGCTGCTGCCAGCACCCAGACCAGGGCCGTGTCCGTGCTGGACACCGCCAACTCGTCCCGTCCGTCGCCGTCCATGTCCCCGGCGGCCAGGCCCGCAGGCGCCGCCGGCAGGGGCAGATCCAGGTCCAAAGTGTAGCCGTGCTCGCCGCGCCGGAAGATCATCAGCGACCGGGACAGCACGCCCCCGTTGGCCACGACCACCTCCGCGACGCCGTCGCCGTCCAGGTCGGCGGCCACGACCGCGCCGGGACGATCACCCGCGTCGCTTTGCCCGACCAGCCGCCAGGCGCCTGCCGTGGCGTCCAGCCAGGCCACCCGGTCCACGCCCGGCAGGGTGACCACGGCCAGGCCGGGGGCGACCAAGGCCAGGCCGCCCGGATCCTCCGGCAAATCCAGCGAGGCCTCGACGGCCAGGTAGGGTTCGTCCAGGGACACCCGCAGGGTGACGACCCGATCCGGGTCACGGACCGCCGCCAGGATGGTCGTGACCGTGCCGCCGGCGTCGTGCACCGGCAGCAGCGCCACCGGCTCGCCGCCGACCGGGACCTGGACCATCGTGGCGAAAGTCCCGGACGCGCCGACGTACTGGACCAGGGTCAGGTCGCGGTTGGCCGTGCCCACCACCAGGCGGTCACCCGGATCGCCGCCGACGGGGGCCGCGCACAGGGTGCTGCCGGCGAAGGGGATAGGGACCGGACCCGGGAACTCCACCACCAGGGCCGCGGCCGGCGCCGCGAGGACGGCCAGGCAGGCTGCCGCGACCAGGCCCACCGTGCGGCGGG
>JBHEPC010000091.1:0-9048 GCA_046260475.1 Candidatus Krumholzibacteriia bacterium
CGCGCCCACCCCCGCCGACAGCGCCCGGATCCTGCTCGATGCGGTCGGCCTGCCGGTGGAGTTGGCCATGATCGCCCGCCCCGACAGCGCCCTGGCGGCCCGGCTGCTGCTGCTGCGCCGCGAGGACGCCATGCGCTTCGACGCCCTCAAGCCCTACCTGCACGCGATGGGGCGGTCGGCCATGTACCGGGACCTGCAGGCACGGGTGGCGGACATGTACGACGACTTCCTGCGCCAGGAAATTATTGTCACCGAATAGGTTGGCTTGGCGCCGGACCTCGCCCTGGGCTCAGGTTGCCGATAAATCAGGAAATGTTTACTCTGTGATTCAACAATTACGACGCCTGCATCGGGGCGCCTTCTCGACTTGATCGCCCCGTCCAGGGGAGGGTACGATGTTCCGTGTGACCAGGGCCGAGGAGCAGGCCGTGCGCCTGACCATGCGCCTGGCGGCCGACGGGGGCCAGAAGACCCTCGCCGAGTTGGCCGTCGGCGAGAACCTGCCCGAGCCGACGGTGGCCAAGCTGCTGGGCATGCTGCGTCGCGGCGGCGTCGTGCAGGCCGTGCGCGGCCGCCACGGCGGCTACACGCTGGCCGGCGCGCCCGAGGCCATCAGCGCCGGCGCGGTGATCCGCAGCGTGTGCGGGGACGAGGTGTTCGAGTTCCCGTGCCACGAGGCCAACGAACCGCCCGACTGCATGCGCAGCGACGACTGCGGGCTGCGCCCGGTGTGGAAGCACCTGGGTGAGAAGGTGGCCGAGGTCCTGGAGCAGACGACGATCGCCGATCTGCTGCGCCGCGAGGCGTCCGCCTCGCGGAACCTGCAGGAGTTGTGGCCCCTGGCGAAGGATTGACCCCGTGTTCGACATCCGGCGCACCGAGGACGGCAGCATCGCCCTGAAGGGCCGCCTCGACGCCGCCAGCGCGCCCGTGGCCCGGGAATTCCTCGCCGCCGTCGACGGTTCCGCGCGCCTCGATTTCTCCGGACTCGACTACATCGCCAGCGTGGGTTTGGGCGTCCTGGCGGCGGCCCAGCGCCGGCTGCTGGACCGCGGCGAAGGCCTGGTCCTGGCGGGCCTGAGCCCGCATCTGCGGGAGGTCCTCTCCCTGGCCGGCTTCGAGGGCATCTTTGCCTTCGAGTGACGGACTCGCCGCCGGCGCCCTGGCGCTGCGCCTGCTGCTGGCTCTGGTGCCGGTGCAGCTGTTCCTGGCGGTGCTGGCCGCCCTGGACACCTGGCGCCTGGTGCGCCCGCGCAGGATCCTGGCCGCCCTGCTGGCGGGCGCGGCCGCGGCTGCCGTCTCCTACGTCGCCAACAACACCCTGCTGGCCCTCAGCGGCCTGGGCACCGTGGCCTTCGCCGTCCTGGTGGCGCCGCTGGTGGAGGAGGCGGCCAAGGGGGCCTGGAGCGACTGGCTGGTGCGCACCCGCCGCGCCGGCTTCCTGGTCGACGCCGCCCTGCTGGGCTTCGCCGCCGGCGCGGGCTTCGCCACCGTCGAAAACCTCTACTTCCTGCAGGCTCTGCCCACCGCGCCGCTGGTCGTCTGGACGATCCGCGGCCTGGGCACCGCGGTGATGCACGGGGGGGCGGCGGCCCTGTTCGCCATCGTGCGGCGGGCGCTGCGGGATGGCCCCGCCCGTCGCCTGGCCTGGCCGGCGGCCCTGCTGGCGGCCTGGCTGCTGCACGCGGGCTTCAACCGGCTGCTGGCCTGGCCGGTGCCCGCGACGGCGCTGCTGCTGGTGGCGGTGCCGGCGGTGCTGGCGGTGGCCCATCGCCTGGGCGAGCGGCGCTTGCGCACCTGGCTGGGCCGCGGCTTCGACCGGGACTCCGAACTGCTGGCGCTGATCCGCAGCGGCGAGGTGCGCAGCTCGCCCCTGGGCCGCTACCTCGAGTCGCTGCGCAGCCTGGCCGCGCCGGCCACCCTGGTGGACATGCTCTGCCTGCTGCGCCTGCAGGCGGAGCTGGCGATCCGCGCCAAGGGCGGGCTGCTGCTGGCCGAGCAGGGTTTCGCGCCCCGACCGGATCCCGAACTGGCGGCCAAGCTGGCCGAGGTGCGGCACCTGGAACAATCCATCGGGCGTGCGGGGCTGCTGGCCCTGCGCCCGGTCAGCCCCTGGCGGGGCCCCGGCCGCTGGCAGCGCCACCGGCTGGAGGAGGAGGCGGGCTCGGCCGGCGCCGGACCCCGCTAGAGCAGCCGCACCAGCCCGCCCCAGCGCACGTCCGTGCGGAACCCGTGCTTCTGGTAGAACCGCCGCAGGAAGAAGTGGGTCTTGACGTGGCGGTAGCCCCGCGAGGCCATGCGCGTGCAGAAATCGTCCAGCACCGCGGCCGCGATACCCCGCTCGCTCAGGGTCGGGGTCACGACGATGCCGTCCAGGAACACGCTCTGGGCGTCCTGGCCCCGGTAGATGACCCCACCGACGATCTGCTCGGCCGCGTCGGTGACCACGTAGTGGTGGTCGCCTCGCCCAGGGGCACCGGGTAGCCCGCCTGCAGGAACAGGCGGTACAGCTGGCCGACCTCCGCCGGGCCGGCCGGCTCGCCGACGGTGTAGCGGATGCCCTCGCGGTCGGTGACGGTCGAGCGCACCACCACCCGGTCCCGCTGCGGATCGCCGATGGTGCGCAGCTCGATGCGGTCGTCGCCCAGGCGGTGGGGGAAGGCCAGGCGGTTGAAGGCCAGGCGGTCGTCCGGGTCGACCAGTGCCGCCTGCAGCTCCGACAGCTCCACCATCTGCACGATCCGCCGGTCCGGGTGGCGGAAGATGCGGGTCAGCAGCCGGTCGAAGATGTCCAGCAGGTGCAGGTCCGCGTCCCGGAAGTAGGTCCTGCGGTAGAGGGTGAAGCGCACCAGCGGCGGCTCGCGGTCCAGGCGGAACAGGCGGCCCAGCTCGTCGAGGATCTCCAGCCTGGCCCGCGCCGTGGCCTGGGCGTTGACGCGCTCCCACTCCCCGTAGCGGTGCACGGCCGCCTGCAGGGCCAGGGGCTCGAAGTAGCGGCTCTCCAGGGCGGCGACGAAGGTGTCCAGGGTCTCGTTGAAGCCCAGGCCCAGGTCGGCCGCGCCGGGCCCGCGCACCTCTGCCTGCAGCTCCTTGAGCCAGGCCAGGGCGTCGTCCACGCCCAGGGCCTCGACCACGGCCTCGAAGATCCAGTCCCGCTCCAGGTACTCGCGGGTCCACGGGTAGTGGCTGATGGTATGCTGGTACATGTTGCGCCAGATGGGGCGGATCAGGGACAGGGGCCCCTCGTAGTTCTGCCAGCCGGTGAGGTTGTTCTGCACGGCGCCGCGCCGGAAGTCGGGCTCGGGCACGACGATGTTGTTGGGCGTGATCAGCCCCGGGATGAGGCGGCGGTCGCTGTTGCGCCAGCCCTTGATCACCACCGTCATGGCCCGCACCATCAGCTGGTGCCAGCGCATGCGGCTGGGCGGGGTGGTGCCCGGCCCGCGCACGCTGCTGAACTCGCGGATCTTCTCCCACACGGTCAGGTCGCTGACGTAGGCCATGGACAGGGCGCCCAGCTCGGGCCGGCAGCAGCCGAACTTCGGCAGCATGGGCGTGCCGAAGGGGTAGCCCCGCAGGGCGATGTACCAGAAGATGGTCCGGCGCACCAGCTCCTCGTCCACGCTCACGCGGATGATCAGCTGCAGGTCGAAGTGCTTGCCGGCCCGGGTGTTGATGCTCACGCGGTAACGCGCGTCCTCGTAGCGGCTGATGATCCGCGAGACCCAGATGCCGCCGGGGCCGATCTCGGCCAGGCGCAGCTCCTCGCCCTCGAAGGCCAGCAGCACCGACTCCTTCAGGAAGGTCGTGCCCACCAGCACCTCGCGCAGGCGCTGCACCTCGGCCTCGGCCAGGCCCTCCTGGAAGACGATGCGGCCGTCCCAGGCGGCGGAGTCGGTGTGGTCCCCCTGCTCGTCGAGCCTGGCCTCGAACCAGCGGGAGAGGCCGGCGAACTCCTGCGCCGCCGCCGCCGCCAGGGCGGGGTCGGCGTCGTGCAGGGACCAGCAGACCAGCTCCTCGCGGATGGGCGTGTAGAACTCGGGGTGGAAGCGCCCGACGTCGGCCAGCAGCCGGAAGAGGTCGCGGAACACGTCGCGCACCGTCTCGTCGGCGGGCCACCGCAGCTGGGCGCGGTACGAGTGCAGCCGTTGGCGCAGCGCCTGCAGGCGGCGCGGCTCGATGGCCGCCGCGGCGATGGCGGCGAAGCCCTCCTCGTCCAGGAACGGCTGCCCCGCCTCGATGAAGGCCGGCAGGTAGCGCTGGTAGTCCGGCACCGGTTCGTCCAGCACCAGCACCTGGAAGGCGCGGCTGCGCACCGCCTTGGCCGGGTGCCAGGCCAGGGCCTCCAGGCGGCGGCGGATCACCGCGCCCTGGCGCAGGCCCACGTGCTCGAGCTGGCCGTCCAGCTCGGCCACCGCGTGCACCGCCGCGCCGTCGGGCCCGAACAGGGCCTGGCGGCACAGCAGGTCCACCTCCGCCACCTGGCGGTCGACCGCGCCCGCCGGCGCCGGGCGGGCGGCCTCGGCGCGGCGCTCGGCCGGCAGGGCCACCTGCTCGGCGAAGGAGCCGGTCTCGGTGTCCCAGCCCAGCCGGCAGGGGCCGAAGGCCTCGAGCTGGGGATTGGCCACCCACAGCAGCGGCTGCCGCACCAGTCGGCCCAGGTCGACGGTCGTGCCCCCGACGCGGTACTCCAGGTCGCCCAGGCGCACCCAGCCGGGCCGGCCGTCGCCCGCGGCCAGCACGGCGCCGGTCTGCGTGTTGCGCAGGCCGTCCGGTTCGGCCACGACCGCGTTCTCCAGCACGCCCAGGTCGCGGTAGAACCAGCGGGGGACGCGCACCGTCCAGCGGCCGACCGCCAGCAGCCGGTCCCCGGCCTGGTACATCTCGAGGATGACGTCGCGGCAGGCGGTCTCGATGGCCTTGCGGCGCAGCGAGCCCTTGGGCGTCAACTCGCCCCGTTCGACGCTGAAGTCCCGGTCGAGCACCGCGAAGTCGACGATGCGCTCGAAGGGCGCCAGGTCGCCGTTGGCGGCGGTGACGATGCGCTGGAAGTATTCGCGCCGGCCCTGCTCCCCGTGCAGGGCGCCCAGGACCGGGTCCTCGAGGTCGGGCACGATCAGCAGGGTGTTGTAGCTGCGGCCGTCCCCGGCCAGGAAGGTGCGCTTGATCCCGGGCACGCCCTCGAACAGGGACTCGACCCGGCGCGGCGCGATGGTCTGGCCGCGGTTGTTCTTGTAGATGTCCTTGACCCGGTCGACGATCTCGAGCTGCCCGCCCGGCGTGGTGCGGAAGAGGTCGCCGGTGGCGAGCCAGTGGTCGTCGCTGCCGGGGTTCTCCACCGACAGGTCGCCGGGCGGCGCGTCCTCGGGCAGGTAGCGGGCGATGTAGACGCCCGCGATCATCAGCTCCTCCCGGTCGCCGAAGGCCACCTTGACCCCGGGCAGGGGGACGCCGACCGAGTTCTCCTCGTATTCGTCCGGCGGCGTCATGGTCAGGCCGCCCGTGCCCTCGGTCATGCCGAAGCCGCTGCACAGGCGCACGCCCATGCGGTGGAAGAAGCGGAAGACCTTCGGGTCCAGCCAGCCGGCCGCCGACAGGCCCCAGGCCAGGCGGTCGCCCACCACGGCGCGGAAAGCCTCGGGTGTCTCGGTATCGGCGGACCGCTGCCGCTGCAACTCGACCACGCGGTCGCGGATCTGCACCCAGCGCACGGGCACGCTGATCAGCGCGGTGGGGCGCACCTCCGCCAGCTGGCCCAGCAGGGTGTCCGCCGACGGGTTGCCGGCGAAGACGTAGGTGCCGCCCCAGAAGATCGTGCCCAGCATCTCCAGGTAGCGGCCGAAGGTGTGGCACAGGGGCAGGTAGCAGAGCATCACCTCGTCGCGGCCCACGAAGGGCAGGGCGGCGGCGCGGCCGAAGCGCTTGCTCACCAGGTTCAGCTGGGTGAAGACCACGCCCTTGGGCCGGCCGGTGCTGCCGGAGGTGAACATCACCGTCGCCGGGTCGCGCATGCCCAGGCGGGGGCGAGCGGCCAGGGCGGCGTCCACCTCGGGCGGCGCCAGCAGGGCCCGCTGCTCGTCCAGCAGGCGGATGTCGGCGCTGCCGAGGCGAGGGCAGGGGTGCAGGGTGAAGATGCGGAACGGGGCGCGGCAGCGGTCGCGGACCGCCAGCAGGCGTTCGACGCGGTCGGGGCTGTCGCAGACGACGGCGGTGGCGTCCAGGCGGTCGAGGATCCAGACCAGGTTCTCGGTGCTGGTGTGCACGTCCAGGGGCGCGACGGGGATGTCGTGGCAGAGGCAGGCCAGGTCGGCGCAGGCCGCGCCCACCGAGTTGGCGTTCAGCAGGACCACCCGCACCGGCCGGGGGTCGCCGGCCGGTCGGCCGTCCCGCAGCAGCACGGCCGCGGTCTCGCGGATCCGCTGCCGCACGGCGGCGTAGCTCCAGTCGCCCCCGTCCTGGTCGGTCAGGTCGCGGAAGAGCACGTGGTCCGGCGCGGTGGCGGTCCGCTGCTCCAGCAGGTCGCCCAGGGTGAAACCGATGTCCTCGACCACCCGGAAGACGAGCTCGGCCCAGCGCAGGCGGGCGGCCGCGTCCGGCAGGGCGGTCAGGAACCCGGGCCGGCGGGTCCGGTCCAGGAAGCGCAGCCACAGCTCGCGCTCGCCCGCGGCCGGTGCGGCGGCCAGGCGGGCGGTCGCGGCCGCGAGCACGTCCGCCGCCGCGGCGTCGTCCGCCCCGGCCAGCAGCGCGCCCAGGTCCATGCCCCCGGCGCCGCTCACGCGTCCCGCCGCTCGCCGTCACGGGGATCGAGCACCAGGCGGTAGCCCACGCCGTGCACGGTCAGGATGTGCCGCGGGTTGCGGGGGTCCTCCTCGACCAGCTTGCGCAGGGCCAGGATGAAGTTGTCCACGGTGCGCGTGGTGGGATAGGCGCCGAAGCCCCAGACCCGGTCGAGGATCGTCTCCCGGTCCACCGGTTCGCCCGCGTGCTCGCGCAGCAGGCGCAGGATCATCGCCTCCTTCTCCTTCAGGTCGACGACGCCGTCGGGGGTGGTGGCCTGGTAGGCCCGCAGGTTCACCTCGGCCCGGCCGATGCGCAGGGTCCCGGGCGCCTCGCCGCCCCGGAACCAGTCCTGGCGCCGCAGGATCGACTTGATGCGCGCCAGCAGCTCCTGCAGCTCGAAGGGCTTGGTGATGTAGTCGTCGCCGCCCTCGTCCAGGCCGCGGATGCGGTCCTTGTTGCCGCCGCGCGCGGTCAGGAAGAGGATGGGCACCCGGTCGCCCTCCCGGCGCACGAGCCGGCAGAACTCGAAACCGTCCATGCCCGGCAGCATGACGTCCAGCAGGATCAGGTCCAGGCCGCCCCGTCGCCACAGCTCCAGCCCCGCCTCGGCCGTGCCGGCCAGGACGGGTTCGTAGCCCTCGAGTTCGAGGTTGATGCGCAGCCCGTCGGCGAGGTGGGCGTCGTCCTCGACGACCATGATCCTCCGCTTCATGGCGATCCCTCCTTCGCGCCCGGCCGTGGGGCCGGCGCCGGCCCTACCCGGCCGTGGTCATGGCCGGCAGCACCATGGTGAAGGCGCTGCCCCGGCCCTCGTCGCTGTCCAGTTCCACGCTGCCGCCCATGATGTCGACGTTGCGCTTGACCAGGTACAGGCCCAGGCCCGCGCCGCCGGTGCGGGCACCGCCGCGGTGTTCGCTGAAGAAGCTCTCGAAGATCCTGTCGTGCAGGCGCCGGGGGATGCCCGGCCCATCGTCCCGCACGGTGACCCGGTGCCAGCGCTTGCCCGGCTCGACCGTGACCCCGATGCGCACCGGCGGCGGGCAATGGCGCACCGCGTTGACCACCAGGTTGCGCAAGGCCAGCGCGAAGATGGCGCGGTTGGCGAAAACGGTCGCGCCGCGTGCGCCGGCCAGCTCGAGGGTCACCGCACCTTCGGCGGCGAAGCGGTCCAGGTCCTCCAGCACCGCCGCGCACTCGTCGCGCAGGTCCAGGCGCCGGCGCGGGCCCTGGTCGAAGGTGTCGTCGGCGCTCAGGGACAGCACCTCGTCCACCAGGGTCTCCAGGCGCCCGACGTCCTCGACCATGCGGTGGTGGATGCGCGCCCGGTCCGCGGGCTTCAGCCCCTCGCGGCCCAGGGTCTCGGCGTACAGGCGCAGGCTCGCCAGCGGCGTCTTCAGCTCGTGGGTGGCGCCGGCGAGAAAGAGCTCGCGGGCCTCCTTGAAGCGCCGCTCGCTGCGCACCGAGAACATCAGGATGGTCGAGCCGGCGGCCAGCAGCACCAGGAAGACCAGGCCCTCGTACAGGAACATGTTGCGGGTCCGGGCGGACTCGGCCCGGATACGCGCCAGGGCCACGGGCTCGATCTCCACCTCCCAACCGTCGGGGACGCGGCGGTAGACCAGGTGGGGGAAGGCCTCGCCCAGGAAGCGCTGCGGGTCGGCGGCGATCTGCTGGTCGGCCTGGATCAGGAAGCTGGCGTGCAGGCGGTCGTTGGCCAGCTTCTGCAGCCGGTACTCGGTGAAGACCCGGCCCTCGTGGGTCAGGAAGTAGACCCACCAGACGCCGATGGTCAGCAGCAGGGCGACCAGGATGCCGTACAAAAGTCCGAGGCGGTTGCGCATCGCATGACTTCCGGGGACCGGTGAGGGGCGCGCGGGCGGGGCGCGCCCGGCCTGCGGGCGAGGCCGCATGATAGCGCGTGCGGCTGCCGGTGGCCAGCGTCCAGGGACCGGTACGTGCCGCACGGCAGGTGAAAGAAGGGCTTCGACAGCTGGAAGCTGCTGCTGTCTTCCGTCTTGCCGTGCCGTCGGCTGCCGATGCCCGTATACTTCCGGCAGGTGTCGCTTCCGATTGCCCCGTCCCTGCGCCAGTCCGAAGCCCAGACGTTCTGTCGTTGCGGGAGCTTCGACGTTCCCTCCGTGGAAAGAAGATGAGCGATGAAAGTCGTCGATCTCGGTTGCGGCCCGCACGGCAAGTATCCCGGCAGCATCGGCCTGGACGTCAGGCCGGCGCCGCACGTCGACACGGTCCACGATCTCAACGTCGCAC
>JBHEPC010000103.1:0-2946 GCA_046260475.1 Candidatus Krumholzibacteriia bacterium
GGGCGGGGCCTCGGACCTGAGGCGGCGGACGAAGCGCTCGACCCGTTCCGGCGGCCCCTCGATCTCGATCACCACGCCAGCGCTGGTGTTGGCGACGAACCCGACCAGGCGCTCGTCGCCGGCGAGCCGGTGCACGAAGGGCCGGAACCCCACCCCCTGCACCACGCCGTCGACCAGCAGGCGGCGGCGGATCACTCCGGGTCGCCGCCCGGGGCCTGCCGGCGGGCCCGCAACCAGGCGTACCAGGCGTCCAAGCCCTCGCCGGTGGTGGCCGAGACGCGCAGGAACTCCAGGCCCGGGTTCACGCCACGGGCCGCCTGCTCGCAGCGGTCGGGGTCGAAGTCCACGTACGGCAGCAGGTCGATCTTGTTGATCACGCACAGGCCGGCGGCCGCGAACATGGTGGGGTACTTCAGCGGCTTGTCGTCCCCCTCGGTGACCGAGATGATGACCACCTTCGCCGCCTCGCCCAGGTCGAACAGCGCGGGGCAGACCAGGTTGCCCACGTTCTCGATCATCAGCAGGGAACCGTCGGCGGGCGCCAGCTCGCCCACCGCGCGCCTGACCATGGCCGCGTCCAGGTGGCAGCCGTGGCCGGTGTTCACCTGGATCACCGGCGCGCCCGCCGCGGCGATGCGGTCGGCATCCCTCAGGGTCTGCTGGTCGCCCTCGATCACGGCCAGGGGCACCTCGCCGCCCAGGTCGCCGATGGTGCGCTCGAGCAGGGTGGTCTTGCCCGAGCCGGGGGACGAGACCAGGTTCAGGGCCAGGATGCCCTTGGCCTCGAACCAGCCGCGGTTGCGCTGGGCCAGCAGGTCGTTCCGGTGCAGGATGTCCTGCTCGACGGCCAGGGTGCGGGTGGCGCGCTCATGGTCGTGCGCGTGTGCGTGGTCATGATCATGGGCGTGGCCGTGGTCGTGATGATGGTGGCCCGGCCCGTGGTCGTGCTCGTGGTGGTGATGGTCGTGGGCGTGGCCGTCGTGGCCGGGCATGCGGTAGGTGACCGCATCGGCAGGCTGGCTGCAGCCGCAGGTGTCGCACATGGCGTTCTCCCTGGCGGGCCCACGCGGGAGCCGCGCCGTCAGTCCACGTTCAGGCAGCGGACGCGCAGCTCGCGCCCCTGCAGGATGCGCAGCGGGCCCTCGCAGCGGGGGCACAGGGCCACGTGGAAGTCCACGCCGCTGTCCTCGTCGCAGCGGGGGCAGTGCCCCCGGCCGGGGATCTCGTGGATCACCAGCTCGGCCCCGGCCGCCAGGCCGCCGCGGGCGGCGTCCCAGCAGAAGCGCAGGGACTCGACCTCGACCCCGGCCAGCCGGCCCACCTCGATCTCGACGGTGTTGACCCGGCCGGCGCCGGCGGCCCGCGCCTGCGCCACGGCGATGTCGGCGATGCTGCAGGCGATGGACATCTCGTGCATGGCGCGGGCTCCGGGGTCCGGGCACGGGCCGGCGGCGGGGCCGGCCCTCGCCCCAAAGGTAGCAGCCGGCCGGGGGGAAACCAAGGGCACCGGCCCCGATCAGCGCAGATCCTCGAACACCCCCGCGTCCCGGTTCTTGCGCACGTTGTCCCAGGGGAAGCAGCGGCCGTTCATGGCGATGTAGACCCCTGCGGGCAGGCTCTGGGCGAAGGCCAGGGCGCTGCCCAGGTTGAATAGGCCGTCGCTGGACCCGAACGCATAGGGGATCATCGCCCCGGTCAGCACGATGGTCTTGTCGGCGATCTCCGCTCCCAGCAGCCGCGCCGTCTGCTCCATGGTGTCGGTGCCGTGGGTGACCACGATCCGCCCGTGGGGGCACTTGCGGCACTGGGAGAGGATCACCTGCCGGTCGTCGTCGTCCAGGTCCAGGCTGTCGACCATCATCAGGGTGCGGACCTCGACCTGCACCAGGCTGCGCCCCAGCTTCAGCATGTCGCGGATGTGGGTGTCCTTGAAGAAGAGCTGGCCGGTGCGCTCGTCGTATTCCTTGTCGAAGGTGCCGCCGGTCACGAAGACGCGGATCATCTCGGTCATGGATGCCTCCGCCCGCGGACGGGCAGGACGGGGGTCAAAGCACGATCACCCGCCGGTCGCCCGCCAGGGCCGGGTGCCGGAACACGCGCAGGCTGGCCGGCGCGTCGCCGTGGGCCCAGCCCGCCTTGAGCACGGCGCCCCCCTGCCACTCGCCCTCGGCGGCGGGCGTGGGTTCCGCCTCCGCCAGCAGGGCGTCGAAGGCCGCCGGGAATTCCGCGGCGCGACCCTGCAGGCGCCACACCAGCGCGGCCACCCGGCCGGCCGTGGCGCGGTCGCCGTCCTGGTTGACCAGCACCGTCACCACCGCGTCGGTGTCCGCGGGCAGGTCGGCCCGCAGGCGGTCGCCCACGGCCAGGCTGCGGCGGGGATCGGCGCCCTCCCGGCGCAGGATGGCGCCGTAGGGCTTGCCCACCGGCTCGTACAGATCGCCGTAAACCGCCGCGAAGTGGCGCAGCAGGCCGAAGTCCTGCAGGGTGGTGCGGGCGCCCGCGGTCGAGTCGCCGGTGGTCACCAGCAGGCGGAAATCCCTGCCCAGGGCCGGCAGGAACTCGTCGCTGCCGGGCAGGACGCCCGTCCGGCCGGTGGCCGGATCGCGGTCGATCAGGGTCCCGGCCATGTCCCACAGCAGCGCGGAATGGCCGTTCGTGCCCGATCGCGTTGGCTCCGACGAAGTTGGCATGCCTCTGGCTTTCCGCTTGCGGACCCTGGCCGAACGGGGTTTCTATGGTCGCAGGGGTCTGTCCGGCCCCCGGGACCGGCCGAGCTGGGGGGCGCGGCGGCCTGCGGCTTCGGATCCATGATACGCGATAGCCTCCGATCTTCAAAACACGGGAGGGCATTCCCATGAGGAGACTGTTCACGGTCGCGCTCGCGGCGGCGGTGCTGTCGGCGTGGTGCGCGGGGCCGGCGGCGGCCCAGGACGACCTGGAGGAACT
>JBHEPC010000109.1:0-29822 GCA_046260475.1 Candidatus Krumholzibacteriia bacterium
ATGCCCGGCTCCTGGCCCCGGAACTTGCGGTACAGCGCCATGGGATCCTCGCTGCCGCCCCGCGCCAGGATGTGCTTCCGGAAGGCGGCCGCGGTGGCCGGGTCGAAGATGTCCCCGGTCTCCTTGAACGCCGCGAAGGCGTCGGCGTCCAGCACCTCGGCCCACAGGTAGCTGTAGTAGCCGGCCGCGTAGCCGCCGCCGAAGCTGTGGCGGAAGTAGGGGCTCTTGTAGCGGGCGATGATCTGGGGGATGAGCCCGATCCTCGCCATGGCCGCGTCCTCGAACGCCGCGGCTTCCAGGCCCGCGGCCGACTCGAGGGTGTGCCAGTCCATGTCCAGGAAGCTGGCGGCCACGTACTCGGTGGTGGCGAAGCCCTGGTTGAAGTGCTTCGCCGCGGCGATCTTGGCCTTCAGCTCGGCGGGCATGGGCTCGCCGGTCTCGTGGTGGCGGGCGTACATGTCCAGCACCTGGGGCTCGAAGGCCCAGTTCTCCATGATCTGGCTGGGTAGTTCGACGAAGTCCCGGGCCACCGACGTGCCCGACAGCGAACGGTAGCGGCAGTCGCTGAGCATGCCGTGCAGGGCGTGGCCGAACTCGTGGAACATCGTGCCCACCTCGTCCATGCTCAGCAGGCCGGGGGTGTCCTTGGTGGGCCGGGTGAAGTTGCCCACGTTATAGATCACCGGGACCACCCGCCGGCCGTCCTCGTAGCGCTGCTTGATCAGGGAGTTCATCCAGGCGCCGCCGCGCTTGCTCTCGCGGGGGTAGTAGTCGGTCATCAGCACGGCGATCGTGCTGCCGTCGCGGTCCTTCACCGCGAAGGTCTCGACCTCGTCGTGCCAGACGGGGATGTCGGTGCGGCGCTCGAAGGTCAAGCCCCACAGCTTGCCTGCCACCGCGAAGACGCCCTCGCGCACCCGACCCATCTCGAAGTACGGGCGCAGCATCCGCTCGTCCAGGTCGTAGCGGGCCTGCTTGACCTTCTCGGCGTAGTACCACCAGTCCCAGGGCTGGAGGGTGAAGCCGCCGCCCTCGGCGTCGATGATGGCCTGCATCTCGGCGGCCTCGGCGGCGGCGCGGGCCACGGCCGGCTCCCACACCCTGTTCAGCAGGCCGTAGACCGCCTCGGGCGTGCGGGCCATGTTGTCGTCCAGCACGTAGTGGGCGTGGGTTTGGTAGCCCAGCAGCTGCGCGCGGCGCGCCCGCAGGTCGGCGATCCTCACCAGCACGTCCTTGTTGTCCAGCTCGTCGCCGTTGTCGCCCGTGGCGGCGTAGGCCTTGAAGACCTGCTCGCGCAGGGCGCGGTCGTCCGCGTACTGCAGGAACGGGATGAAGCTGGGCTTGTGCAGGGTGACCACCCACTTGCCCTCGTGCCCGCGCGCGGCCGCCGCCTCGGCCGCGGCGTCGACCACGCCCCGGGGCAGGCCGGCCAGGCCGGCGGGGTCGTCGATCACCAGCGCGAAGCGGTTGGTCTCCTTGAGCACGTTCTCCCCGAACCGCACCTGCAGCAGGGACAGCTCCTCGTTGATCGCCTTGAGCTGCTCCTTGGCGGCCGCGTCCAGGTTGGCGCCGCCGCGGACGAAGCCCTTGCGGGTCTCCTCCAGCAGCATCGCCTGCTCGGCGTCCAGGTCCAGGTCCGCGCGCGCCTGCCACACGGCCTCCACGCGGCGGAACAGGTCCGCGTCCAGGTTGATCGCGTCCCGGTGCCGCGACAGGATGGGCGCCATGGTGCGCGCGACCTGCTGCATGGCGTCGTCGGTCATGGTCCCGTTGAGCCCGAAGAACACGCTGCTGACCCGGGACAGGGCCGCGCCGGCGGTGTCGAGGGCTTCGATGGTGTTGGCGAAGGTGGCGGGTGCGGGGTCGCCGGCGATGGCGGCGATCTCCGCCTCGTGGGCGGCGATGGCCGCGGCGAAGGCGGGCTCGTAGTGGGTGACCTCGACTTCGGCGAACGGCGGCACGCCGAAGGGCGCGGTCCATTCGCCGAGCAGCGGGTTGGCGCCGGCGGCGCCGGCGGACAGGGTCAGGGCAGTCATCAGCAGCAAGGCCTTTCTCATGGTCGTCATCTCCAGTTGCGTTCGCCCTCGGGGCGGTTGTCCAGGATCTCCTCGATGGTCTCGAGCGCGTCGGGGGTCAGGCGTTCGGCCACGTCCAGGGCGGCGAAGTTCTCCTTCACCTGCTCGGGCCGCGAGGCGCCGGTGATCACCGTGCTCACGTCTTCGTTGCTCAGGCACCAGGCGATGGCCAGCTGGGCCAGGGAGCAGCCCAGGTCCTCGGCCACCGGCTGCAGGGCGCGCACCTTCTCCAGCTTGGCGCTGCCGGCGTCGCCGTCCAGTTCCTGCCGCAGCCACTGGTAGTCCGGCAGGGACATGCGGGTTCCCTCGGGGATGCCGTCGTTGTACTTGCCGGTGAGGATGCCGCTGGCGAGCGGGCTCCAGATGGTCGTGCCCAGCCCGATCTCGTCGTAGAGGGGGGCGTACTCGGCCTCGACGCGGTGGCGGTGCAGCATGTTGTACTGGGGCTGCTCCATCAGGGGCGGGATCAGGTGCTCCTGCCGGGCGAAGTCGTGGGCGCGGCGGATGCGCTCGGCGCTCCACTCGCTGGTGCCCCAATACAGGGCCTTGCCCTGCTGCAGGACGTGGTTCATGGCCCACACCGTCTCCTCGATGGGCGTGTCCACGTCCGGGCGATGGCAGAAGATCAGGTCCACGTAGTCCACGCCCAGGCGCCCGAGCGCGGCGTCCGTGCCCTCGACGATGTGCTTGCGGGAGAGCCCGCGGTCGTTGGCGCCATAGACGACGCCACCGCCGTCGGGGCCGGGGCGCCCGCCCCAGAAGATCTTGGTCGAGAGCACCAGGTCGCTGCGCCGCCAGCCGGCCTTGCGCAGCACCTCGCCCATGATGGTCTCGGCGCGGCCGGCGGCGTAGACCTCGGCGTTGTCGAAGAAGTTGCAGCCGCGGTCGTAGGCCTCCTTCATGCAGGCGTAGGCGCGGTCGGTGTCCATCTGGTCGCCGAAGGTCACCCAGGCCCCGAAGCTGAGGGCCGAGACCTTCAGGCCCGAGCGGCCGAGGAAGCGGTATTCCATGAGGACGTGTCCTTTCCGATGCGGGAAGGGTGCCGGTTGCCACGCCCCCCAAGGTATCACGCCGGGGGCCGCTCCGGTAGGGCCGTCGGCACGGATCCGGAGGAAATCGCCCCGGGCTCTTCCCTTGCCGGTGCGGATTCCGTAGTATCAGGGCAGCCGACACGAGGGTACCACGACCCGGTCCGGATTGTTCCCCGTCGCGCCTGCGCAATCACGCGCCGACGGTCCGGGCTTCGCCATCCGGGAGGAAGCCATGACACGCCCCAGCGACCGATCCTGGCTGCGGACCTGCGCCCTGCTGGGCGCCGCCGTCGCCCTCATCCTGTTCCCGCCGGTGGCGGCCGGCAAGATCAACGTCACCATCCACGGCGGGGACGAGGGCACGAACGCCGAGGGCGACCCCATCGACTCCAACGACTACGGCAGCGGCGGCAGCCACGACGACATCCAGGACTACGGCTCCGTCGCGACCATCGAGCCCCGCCTGCCGGGCCTGAACCTGGGCCGGTGGCTGCTGGTGCTGGTCCCGGACCGCAGCCTGGGCGTCCCCGCCTTCTCCTTCGTCGTGGTCGAGCGTGCGACCCTCGTCGAGGAGGGGTGGGATGCGCGATGAGTTCCGCTCCGGTCTCGCCGCCGCCCGGCCGGGACCGCTGAAGGATCTGCCCGTCGACCTGGTTCCGTGGCGCGAGGCCCAGGCCGCGCACCAGGCGGAGGAGTGGGAACGCTCCCTCGCGCTGGTGCGCGCGCTCCTGGACACCATCGCCGACGGCGCGCGCCACCTGGCCGTCGTGGCCGGACCGGACCAGCCGCGGGTCCAGGACGCGATCCTGCTCTGCGCCCGCAACCTCTTCCAGCTGGACCGCCAGGAGGAGTTCGACGTCCTGCTGGCCTCGGCCGGCCGCTGGGAGATGGTCCCCGAGCCCATGCCCGAGCTGGACGCCGTCCGCCTGGCCTTCGCCTGCAAGCGGGGCGAGTACCTGGCGGTGGTGCGGGAGACCGGCGCCTTCATCGACGCCCACCGCGGCCAGCTGCCGCCGGCGATCGCCGACTACCTGCACCTGCGCGGCCTGGCCCGCTCCCACCTGGGCGAGCCGGAAGCGGCGCTCGAGGACACGGAGGCGGCCCACGCCCTGTTCCGCATCCTGGGCCGCGACCGCGAGCGCGGCCGCTCGGCCAACCTGATGGGCATCCAGCACCTGCGCGCGTCCCGCTTCGACGCCGCCGAGCGCTGGTTCCGCCGCGCCGCCGACGTGCACGCGGCCCTGGGCGCCCGCAAGAACCTGGGCGGCAACCGGCTGAACATCGGCATCACCCTGTACAAGCGCGGCGCCCTGGGGCCGGCCCACAACGAGCTGGTGGCCGCCCGCCGGCTGCTGCGGGACGCCGGCGCGCCGGTGCCCCTGTGCCGGGCCGCCATCGCCATGGGCTGCGTGCTGCTGCTCAAGCGCGACTTCGCCGGTGCGGCCACGTCCCTGCACGAGGCCTACGAGGCGGCCAACGCCCTGCTGCTGGCCCGGGAGGAGGCCCTGGCCCTGGAGTTCCTGGGCGACGTCTGCCTGGAGGAGGGGCAGCACGACAAGGCCCGCCGCTACTACAGCCGGGCCCTGGCCGTGGGCCGCAGCATCGCCCCCGACGGCGACGTGGTGACCGAGGTGCTGCGCCGCCAGGGCGCCTGCCTGGCCGCCCAAGGGCGGCACGCCGAGGCCGTGCCCCTGCTGAGCCGTGCCCTGCAGCAGGCCCGCCGCCTGAGCGACCGTTTCGAGGAAGGGGTCACCCGCCGGGTCATGGCCGAGGTGCTGCTGGAGATCGGCGACCTGGACTCGGCCCAGCGGGCGGCCGACGCCGGCGCCGGCCTGCTGGAGGCCATCGGCGCCTGCTTCGAACTGGCCCGGGCCCGCCTGGTCCAGGCTCACGTCGCCCTGGCCCGGATCGACGCCGGTCCCGGTGAGACCTGGCGCGACACCCTGGAGGTGGCCTGGCGCCGGGCCCTGTCGGCCCTGGACCTGCTGCTGCAGGCGGAGGTCGACCACTGGACCGCCGAGGCCCGCCGGCTGCTGACGGACATCTCGCATCGGCGCACCGCGGCCGACCGGCCCGACCAGGCGGCGCCCGCCCGGGCGGACCGCAGCGGCGTGATCATCCACGCGTCCGGCGCCATGCGCGACGCCATCCAGCTGTGCGACGCCTTCGCCGACTCGGACGAGCCCGTGCTCATCGTCGGGCCCACAGGCACCGGCAAGGAGCTGCTGGCGCGGCGCCTGCACGAGCGCAGCCGCCGCCGCCGCGGCCGCCTGGTTTCCGTCAACGTCTCGGCCATCCCCGAGGGCGTGTTCGCCCGCGAGTTCTTCGGGCACGTGCGCGGCGCCTTCAGCGGGGCCGACGGCGGCGGCAGCGGGCTGGCGGCCCAGGCCGACGGCGGCACCCTGTTCCTGGACGAGATCGGCGACCTGCCCCTGGAGCAGCAGCCCCTGCTGCTGCGCCTGCTGCAGGACGGCACCTACCAGGCCATCGGCGATCCGGCCGAGCGCCGGGCCGACATCCGCCTGGTGGCCGCGACCAACGCCGACCTGGAGGCCCTCGTGGCCCGGGGCCGGTTCCGCGCCGACCTCTACTACCGCCTGAAGATCCTGGAACTGCGCCTGCCGTCCATCGCCGAGCGCCGCGAGGACATCGTCCCGTTGCTGCGCCATTTCCTGACCGAGGCGGCGGGCCGGCCCGTGCTGCCCACCGACGTCTTCAACCGGGCGAGCCTCGAACAGATGCAGACCTACGCCTGGCCGGGCAACGTGCGCGAGATCGCCATGGTGGCCCGCCAGGCCCGGGTGCAGCTGGCCTCCCGGGGCCGGGTGCAGGTGGAGGTGGGCCTGGTGGGGGGCGAGCGGCTGTGTTTCACCGGACCCCAGGGCGCGCCCGCCGCGGCGCCGGCGCGCATGGGCGACGGTCCCCTGGCGCGGGGGCCGATCCTGCTGGCCCTGGCCGAGGCCGACGGCAACCGGGCCGAGGCGGCCCGGCGCCTGGGCGTCAGCCGCAGCACGCTGTACCGGCGCATGGAGAAGCTGGGCATCGCCGCCAAGACCGCCGCGGGCTAGGCGGCCCTGGCGGACGACCACGGGCGGCCGGAGCCCGGCCGCGCCGCTCGGGCATTTTGCAATCTCCTTTCAAGTCCTTCCCCGGCGGACCGATACCTCCGGTGACGGGCGCCGGCGTGGTGCCGGCCCCGCACCGGAGGGCAGGCACGTGTCCGGCGCCGATCGCCTGAAGATCCTGATCGTGGACGACCGTCCCGAGAACCTGCGCGCCACGGCGCGACTGCTCGCGCGGCCGGGCCTGGAGATCCTGACCGCCGCCTCGGGCAACGAGGCCTTGGGCCTGGTCATGGACGAGGACCTGGCGCTGGTGCTGCTGGACGTGCGGATGCCCGGTCTCAACGGCTTCGAGGTCGCCGAACTGATGCGGCGCCATGAGCGCACCAGCCGCGTGCCCATCATCTTCATCACCGCCGACGAGCAGCAGAAGGAGCAGATCTTCACCGCCTACGAGTCCGGCGCGGTGGACTATCTCTGCCGGCCCGTCGAGCCGTTCATCCTGCGGGCCAAGGTCGCCGTGTTCCTGGAGATGAAGAGCGCCCAGCTGGCGCGCGAGCGCCTGCTGCGCGAGCTGAACCGCGCCAACAACCGCCTGCGCGAGCTGAACGAGCGCAAGAGCGACTTCCTGGCCGCCGCCTCCCACGAGCTGCGCACGCCCCTGACCGTGATCAAGGAGCACTGCAGCCTGGTCCACGAGGGCGTCGTCGGGGGCCTGAACGAGGACCAGCGCCACTGCGTGGGCGTGGCCCTGCGCAACTGCAACCGCCTGGCCGCCCTGGTGGACGATCTGCTGGACCTCAACGGCATCGAGACCGGGCACACCGCCTGCCGCCGCGGTCCCCTGGACCTGGGGGCGTTGCTGGCCACCTGCGCCGGCGACTTCCGCGGTCCCTGCGCCGCCGCGGACCAGGAGCTGACCCTTGAGGTGGCACGGGACCTGCCGCCGGTGCTGGCGGACGCGGCCCTGCTGACCCAGGTGGTGGTCAACCTCCTGGGCAACGCCCACAAGTTCACGCCCCGGGGCGGGCGCATCGCCGTCACGGCGCGCCGCCACGGCGACCATGCCCGCCTGGAGGTGGCCGACAGCGGCGGCGGCGTCGCGCCCGAGGACCGAGCGCGCATCTTCGAGAAGTTCACCCGCCTCGAGCCCGCGGGCAGCGATCGGCGGGGCACGGGCCTGGGCCTGGCCATCGCCCGGCGCATCGTCGAGCTGCACGACGGCCGCATCGGCGTCGGTGGCGAGCCGGGCGGTGGGGCGGTCTTCCACGTGGATCTGCCCCTGTGCGGCGAGGCCGGCCTGCTGCGCGCCTTCGTGACCGACGGCACCCGCGACCCCGGACCGGTGGCGGGGGACTGGACCCTGCTGTTCCTGCGCCCGGCCGACGGCAGCACGGCCGAGGATCTGGTGGCCGCCCTGGGTGCGGTGCTGCGCCGGGGCGCCGACCGCACCGCGCTGGTGACCCTGGTCGGCCGGCCGTTGGTGGCCGCCCTGGTGGGGGCTCGCCGCGACGGGGCCCTGGCGCTGCTGGCCCGTTTCGCGGCCGGCCTGCCCGCCGGCACGCCGGCGCCGACCTGCGCCGTGGTGGAGCTGCCCGCCGCGCGGAGGGCCGACTTCGCCCTCGCGCCGGGCGAGCCGGCCTTCGCGCCCCTGCGCCTGGAACTGCCACAGACCGGAGAAGAGCATGCGCGGCGCGCACATCCTGCTCGTTGAGGACGAGCCCGAACTGGTGCACGCCCTGGGCCTGCGCCTGCAGGCGGCGGGCTACCGCGTCACCAGCGCCGGGGACGGCCTGGCGGCGGTGGAGGCCTGCCTGCGCGCCCGCCCCGACCTGGTGCTCCTGGACCTGGTCCTGCCGGGGGACGATGGCCACGCCGTCCTGCGGCGCCTGGGCGGCCTGTGGGCCGACGGCGGACCGCCGGTGGTCTGCGTGACCGCCCGCACCGATCCGGACGAACGCCAGCGCGCCCTGGCCGCCGGCGCCGCCGCCTTCGTGACCAAGCCCTTCGACGGGCGGGCCCTGGTCGCCCTGGTGGGGGCGCACCTGGACCGGGCGGCGGCGGGTGCGGCTGCCGCCCCCGTCGCCGTGCCCGGGGTCGGCACCGTCCTTTCGGGAGCGCGACTGTCCCCGTCCTGACACAGCGGGGGCGCCGCCTGATCCTCAGACAACACTTTCATCCATAGAGGCAAAACGAAGCAAATAAACATCATGTAAGCTAAGCGAACTTTGTCCGGACGTCCGGCATCGCCCATGCATGGAGCAGGGTATTCCCCCCGACCACGGCCCAGGCCCCCGGCCCGAGCACGGAGGATTCACGATGGGACGACTGACGAACGGCACGCTAACCTTCGCCCTGGCCGCCCTGGTGGGGCTCTGCTGGCCCGCAACGGACGCCGCTGCCCGGATGGTGTCCCGTTGGGGCGGGGAGCCCCTCCGGCGGCCGGGGACGTCGTCTTTCGAATTCGTGCTCGAAGGGGGCCTGGCCGAACCGCTCGGGGAGCACCGCGAAAGTTTCGGCACCGAGGGCGGGCTCGACGCCGGCACCGGCTACGAGCTGGGCCTGCGCCTGCGGCAGCACCTGGGCGGGGGCCTGGCCCTGGCGCCCACCTTCCACTACGTCCAGTTCGGCGAATCCCGTGGCGTAGGGGAATTCCCCGAGGGCGACGGGCTGGCCTACGAGCTGAACACCTCGCTGCTGCGCTACGGCGTGGACCTGCAGATGTTGCTGGGCGCTGACCGCGACCCGGCCCGCCTGGTGCTGACCGGCGGCATCGGCCTGGCCCACAACCGCTACCGCGACAGCCTGCAGGGCTACCAGGACTTCGAGACGAGCATGAACGGCCCTTCGTGGAACGCGGGGATCGGCGTGAAGCTGCGCGTCCTGGAGCTGTCGGCGGCGTACGTGTGGAACCGCTTCGACACCGGGAACCTGTCCGCCGACGGCGTGGCCCGCGACCACGACTGGGACTACGCGGTGGTGCGGCTGGGATTCGCCTTCGGCGCCCGCTGACGCCGCGGCGTGATTGACAGCCGTCTTTCGCCACGATAATTTGGATGGGGTTATCCTGAAACCATCCGGCTGCGGCCGGCCATCCCGGCGAAGGGCGGCTTGCTCGTGTTCTCCCAGACCGTCGAATACGCCATGCGCGCCATGCTGGCCTTGGCCGCGGGCGACGGCACGCCCACGACCACCCGCCAGATCGCCGAGGCGATGCTGGTGCCCCAGAGCTACCTGTCCAAGGTCCTGCAGGCTTTGGTGAGGGGCGGGCTGGTGTTCTCGACCCGCGGCCTGCGGGGCGGCTTCGTGCTGACGCGGCCCGCCGCGCAGATCAACCTGCTGGAGATCATGGACATCGTCAACCCCATCCGGCGCATCGAAAGCTGCCCGCTGGACCTGGAGGGCCACAGCTCCCAGCTGTGCCCCCTGCACCGCCGCCTGGACCAAGCCATGGCCATGGTGCAGGAGGCTTTCGCCAGCACCACCCTGGCCGAACTGCTGTCGGAGAACAACCCCTGCCCGACCCTGCAGAGCCAGCTGCGGAACCTGCGGCCGTTCGGCCTGGAACCCCGTCAGGACTGAAGGGCGTGCGCGCCCTACCCGGCCGCCCGCACGGCCGCCGCGACCGCCGCGGCGGCCGCTTCCGTTTCGGCGGCGGTGGTCATGCGCCCGAGGGTGATGCGCAAGGTGCCGCGGGCCACGCGCGGCGGCACGCGCATCGCTGCCAGCACATGGGAGCCCACGTCGCCGTCGCCGTGGCAGGCGGCGCCGGCCGAGACGGCGACGCTGTCCAGGTGCGCCAGGATGGCCGGGGCCGTGCGGCCGGGAAACGCGATGCTCAGGGTGTTGGGCAGGCGCGGCGCGCCGGCGCCGTGGACCACCGCGTCCGGGAACTCGGCCAGCAGCGCGGCGGCCAGGCGGTCGCGCAGCCCGGCCAGGCGTCGTCCTTCCTGGTCCAGGTCCCGCCCGGCCAGGACGCAGGCCTCGCCCAGGCCCACGATGGCGGCCACGTTCTCGGTGCCCGGCCGCCGGCCGCCTTCGTGCCCGGCGCCGCACATGAGGTTGGGCAGGGCCAGGCCCGGGCGCAGGCACAGGGCGCCCACGCCCTTGGGGGCGTAAAGCTTGTGGCCGGCCAGGCAGATCATGTCCACGCCCAGGTCGTCCAGGCGCACGGGCACCTTGCCCACGGCCTGGGCGCAATCGGTATGGCTGAGGGCCCCCGCGGCCCGGGCCAGCCGCGCCACCTCGGCCACCGGCTGCAGCGTGCCCACCTCGTTGTTGGCCAGCATCAGGGAGACCAGGACCGTGCCCGGACCGATGGCCCCCGCCGCCGCGGCCGCGTCGACCCGGCCGTCCCGGTCCACCGGCAGCAGGGTGGTGACCGCGCCCATGCGCTCCAGGTCCCGGCACACCGCCAGCACCGCCGGGTGCTCCACCGCGGAGGTCACGACGTGCCTGCCGCCGCGCAGCCGCACCGCCCCCTGCAACGCGTGGTTGTTGGCCTCGGTCCCGCCGCTGGTGAAGACCACCCCCGCCGGCTCGGCGCCCACCAGCGCGGCGACCTGGCCGCGGGCCGTCTCGACCGCCTCGCGCGCGCGTCGGCCGTAGACGTGGGGGCTGGACGGATTGCCGAAGTGGGTGGTCAGCCAGGGCAGCATGGCCTCGAGTACGCGGGGATCCACGGGCGTCGTGGCGTTGTAGTCCAGGTAGATGGGGTCGACGGCATTCACGGCGGCACCTTTCGCTGGGGCTCTGCCGCCCAAGCTAGGACAGGCGGGGCGATCCGGCGAGCGCGGGCGGCGTGGACAGCCGGGGGCGCTGCAATTATGCTCAGCCGTGCCATGATCCATCGCCCCCGTGCATCGTTGCCGCCCTGCCCAGGTCCCGGGGGACTCCTGGTCCTGGCGCTTTGTGCCGGCCTGGCAGCGCCGGCCGCCGCACAGAACGAGGCCGACGCCTGGCGCCGCTACGACGGCTGGGAGGTCAGCGCCTTCGCCGTCACGGGCGTGCCCGCCGGCCTCAAGGGTGACCTGGTGGCGGGCCTGGAACTGGCCGGCCGGTCGCGGATCCTGCGCGGCCCGGTGCGCTCCCCGTTCCGGGCTTCGGCCCTGGTCCAGGACCTCCGGCGCGTCGAGCTGTTCCTGGCGGCACGCGGCTTCCCGGCCGCGGCGGTCTCCGCCCGCCTCAAGCCGGACGCGCACTCCCGGCGCCTGGAGGTCACCCTCGCGGTAACTCCCGGGTCGCCCGTGGTGGTGGGGGCGGTGCGCGTGACGGGCTGGCCGGAACGGGTGTCCGCGCCGGCGGCCACCGACCCCGGGCTGCCGCAGCCGGGCGCGCGCTTCACCGACGAGGCGACGAGCCGGTCCTCGCGGCACCTGGTGGCGCTGCTGCAGGAGGAAGGCTACGCGCGGGCGCAGGTCGAACGGCGGCTGCGGCGGCTCGGTCCCGGGTCGGTCGAGGTCGAATACGCGGTCACGCCCGGCGACCCGTACGTCATCACCGCCGTGACCATCTCCGATTGCGCCGACGACCTCGTGGCCGTGGCGCGCAGGGTGATGGATCTGCATCCGCCCGTCGCGTACAGCCGCACCCGCGTGGAGGAAGCGGCCCTGGACCTGCGCTCGACCCGGCTCTTCGGGCGCGTCGAGCTGGAGACCAAACCCGCCGGGCCGGGCGAGCTCGTCCTGGACGCATCCCTGGCCGCCGGACGCATGCGCACCTTGAGCGCCAGCGTCGGCACCTGGTCCGACAACCCGTGGCAGGTCAAGGCGGGCTGGGCGCACCGGAACCTCTTCACCGGCGCCCGCGGCCTGAGTGTCGGCGGCACCTACGCCGCGCACACCCGGCGCCTGGGGGCCGAGGTCTTCCGGCTGGGCTTGTTGGCGCCGCGGGCGCTGACGAGCCTGGGCGGCGAATGGGTGCGCGAGGACGAGGACGCCTACCGCGCCATCGAGTACGCGGCGCGCCTGCTGCAATCGTTCCGGCCCCGGGGACGAGGGCTGTGGCAGGTGGGGATCAGCGTTATACGCGTCGACGTCGTCAGCTTCTCGCCGGACGCCGCGGACCTGCCCGCAGCCCAGGAGTGGCTGCTGGAACTCTACACCGACCGCAAGTGGGACTGGACCGACGACCTCCTGTACCCGACCCGCGGCGGGTACGCGAAGGCGGCGCTCACCTGGGCGCCGGCCGCCGGGTTCTTCGGCGCGTCCTACGTGCGGACGCAGGTCGACGGGGCCGTCTACCGGCCGCTGGGCCCGCTGGGTCTGGGCGCGGCGCGGCTGCGCCTGGGCTGGTCGCAGCCCCTGGCCGGGAACGATGACCTGCTGGCCAACCGGCGCTTCCACGCCGGCGGCTACAACACCATGCGCGGCTACGCGCGGCGCGAGCTGGGACCGCGCGATGCCGAGGGCAACCCGCGCGGCGGCCAGGCCACGGTGCTGGCCGGCGTCGAGCTGCGGCGGCGGCTGGTCTGGATCCTCGACGCCGCGGTCTTCCTGGACACCGGCGACGTCTGGCGCACGCCCGGGGCCGCGGCCCTGCGCGACCTGAGGGCGGCCTGGGGCGCCGACCTGGACGTGCGCACGCCGCTGGGTCCGTTCCGCGCCGGGTACGCCTGGAACATCGGGCCCGTGCTGGCGGGCGAGCCGGAGGGCCTGTGGCACTTCGGGATCGGGTACCCGTGGTGACCGGCGGCCGGGGCAGCGGGCGCCTGAAGCGCCTCGGTGGCCGGCTCCTGCGCCTGGCGCGAGCCTTGGTGCTGGTCCTGCTGGGCCTGCTAACGGTGGTCGTCCTGGGCCTGGCGCTGGCGCCGGTGCGCGGCAAGCTGCTGGGGCTCGCGCTCACGGCGGCGGACGGGGCCCTGCCGGGAGACCTGACCGTCACCGAGCGCGCGTGGCCGCGGCCGGGCGCGATCGAACTGGAAGACGTGCTCTGGGTGCACGGACCACCGGGCGCTGCGCCCGACACCCTGCTGCACGTCCGCCGTCTCGTGGCCGTGATGGACCTGGGGGCGCTCCCGGACCGGGACCTCGTCGCCGAATCGCTCGAGGCCGAAGTGACACGGCTGGACCTGCCGGCGCTCGTGGCGCTCTTCTCGGCGGCGGCGGCCGCGGACACGGCGGTCGTCGCGGCGGCTGACGGCGCCTGGTCCGGATCGTTCCCGAGGGCCGGGTCCCTGGCCGGCGCGCCCTCGGTGGCGGTCGGGAGCCTGGACCTGTCCCTGGAGGCGGTCACGCTGGCGCCGGCGCTCATGGCCCACGGCCTCTCCTTGCGGGCCGCGGTGGACCTGCGGGCGGCCCGGACGCCGGCCCTGGAACTCCGCGTCGGGCCGGCTTCGTTGCGGCAGGAAGGGGGCGGCCCGTCCGGGGCCGCACCCCTCGTCCTGGAGTTGACGCAGCTGGCCCTGGACGCGGGTTGGGACGAGGCGCGCCGGCAGGTGCGCGTCGACAGCCTGGACGTGGTGATCGCGGCGGTGGGATCGCCGGGCCTGGCCGGGCGTTGGCGGGGGCAGCCGCCCCTGACGCTCGTCGGCAGCGGGTGGGTCGGCCTGGACAGCGGCACGGTGGAGGCCGTCCTCGCGGCGCAGATGACCGCACCCGGCACACCCCTGCTGGGCGACAGCTGGCCGGCGGCGGCGGCGGACTTCACCGGTTTGGCCGCGGACCTGACCCTTGAGGGCCGGGCCGACGCCGACACGGTCCAGGTGAGCGCCGATCTGGAGCTTGCCGCCCGACCCGGACCCGGACGGTTGCGGCTGGCGGCCGCAGCCTCCTTCGCGCCGGACGCGCCGGCGGACGGGCACCTGCGCGTGGACTCCCTGGCGGTGGCTCTGCCGGGATTTGCCCTCGCCGGCGCCGGGAGCCTGGACCGGGGCGTCCTGGCCGCCACGGCCACGGTGCGGGCCGCGACGCCGCTGCCGCTGCTGACCGCCTTCGTGCCGGCCGCCGCCGAAGCGGACGCGGCGGCGGACATGGACCTGACCCTGGGTGGCACCCTCGCCGATCCGCGCGTGCGGTTGGATCTGCAGGGGCACGCGGACCTGGCGCAGGCCGCGGTGCCGCGCCTGACGCTGCGGGCCGAGGGCGACCGGCGGGACCTGCGCCTGCGCCTGGCCGCCGATGGGGCGGTGGTGGGCGACAGCCTCGCCTTCGCCGACACCCTGACCGTGACGCTGCGGCTGCGGCCTGCCGAAACCGGGGACCTGCTGGGGGGCGGGCCGGTGGCCGCCGACCTGGACGGCCGCTTCGGCGGCGCACGCCGGGTGACCCGCGGCCGCGTGGTGGCGCGGGGCGTCGTCGACCCGGCGTGCCCGGCCGCCGCGACCGTGGTCGTGGACACCTTCGACCTGGCCGCCCCGGGCCTGCGGGTCCGGGGCTCCGGCCGCCGGGACACCACGGCGCTCGACCTGGCAGCGGAGCTGACCCTCCGTGCGCCTTCCCCGCTGCTGGAAACCCTGGTCCCGGACCTGGCCGGCGGGACCTACGCCGCCGACCTCGACCTGGTCGCCGCGGGCAGCGTGGCCGACCCGAGCTTCACGGTGGACGGGAGCGCCTCCTGCGACGTGCCGCGGTTGCGCGTGCCGAGCCTGACCCTCTACGCCGCCGGGGACCGGCGCGACCTCTCGGCGACCGTGCGCGCGGCCGGCGGCCTGTTCGCGGACGGTCAGGCGCTGGCCGATTCGCTGCTGCTGGACGTCGCCTACGCCGCCGCGGCGGCCGACGGGCTGCCCCTGACCGCCGGCCTGGTGGTCGAGCGCGGCACCGTTCGGGCCGGGATGCTGGTCGCCGCCGGCGTCGACAGCGTGTTCACCATCCGCCTCGACACCCTGGGCTTCGTCGTGGGCGGCCAACGTTTGGGCCTGCAGGCTCCCGCGACCGTGCGGCTGGACACCGTCGCCAGGCGGATCGACGTCTCGACCCTGGTCTTGGCGGGAGATCCGGGCACGTTCGAACTGGTGGGCACGCTGTCGCGGGACAGCACGCGGGTGGACGCGGTCCTGGACCTGCTGCTGCCGGAGGCGTTGCTCAGCGCCTTTGCGCCCACGGGGCCATGGGCCGAGCGCGGAGGCTTCGACCTCGGGGCCGCGGGCACGGTCGCCCTGGAACTGGGCCCGGAGGCCACCCGCTTCGACGGCGGTCTGCGGGTCCGCATGCACCCGCACCGGGACGAGCCGACCCTCGGTGCCGAGCTGGCGTTCCACCTGGTGGAGGGGGACAGCGCGGGATTGACGGCGCGGTTCACTGCCACGGCCGCCGACACCGCCCTGCTGCGCGGGACGGCGCGGTTGGCCGGGCACTACGACACCCGGACCAACCGCTGGGTCGCCGACGCGGGCCACCGGCTCGCCCTGCGGGTGCCCGAGCAGACGGTGCCGATGGGCCTGTTGACGCGCCTGCTGCCGGCCGGGACGGGAGTCCGGGGCGATCTGACCCTGGCGGCGGACGCGAGCCTGCCCCTGGTGGCGCCGGCGGGCGCGGACACGACCGGCGCCAGCCGGATTTCGGGGACCGTGCGCTCGCGGCGGCTGAACCTGGACCTGCCCAACAACTCCCGCCTGGAGCTGCGGGTGGACGGCAAGCTGTCCGGCTCCCTGGACGATCCGCGGGTCGGCGGGAAGGTGCGGGTCCTCAGCGGCTTCCTGCGCATCCCGGAGATTCCCCGCAACCTGCATCCCGCCGAGGGGGCGCCGGCCCTGTGGGCCCTGACGCCGGCGGATTCCGCGGGGGCCGACAGCCTGGGCCTGGAGGCCTGGGGACCGGCCGACGACCGGCCGGCACCGCCGGCGCCGTTCCTGCCGGACCTGGACCTGACGGTGGAGGTGCCGGGCAACCTGATCCTCCGCGGCTACGGCCTGGACGTGGAGGTGGCCGCGGACGTCACGGTGGGCCGCGGTTTCGACGTGCGGGGCCGGCCCGGCCCGGCCCTGCACGGCAACGCCCGCGCCGTCCGCGGCACGCTCCGGTTCATGAACCGCAACTTCGAGATCCAGCAGGCGGACGTGCGCTTCACCGGTTCGGTGCCCGCCGATCCGGAGCTGGACCTCACGCTGCAGGCCGCGGTCGCCGGGACGATGATCCGGCTGCTGGTCACCGGCCGCGCCTCTGCCCCGGTCATCGAGCTGGACAGCGATCCGGACCTGGACCGGGCGGACATCGTGGCGGTGCTGCTGTTCGGCCAGCCGTTGAACAACCTGGACGCCGAGCAGCGTGGCCAGACCCGGCAGGAGGAGGACCCGGCCCGGCAGTTCCGGGAGAACCTGGCCGGCCTGGCCCTGGCCCTCGGCACCGGCGACCTGCAGGACTCGGTTTCCGGCGCGCTGGGCGTGGACATCGTCGAGGTGGGATCCGACGCCTCGGGCGGCAGCACCCTGACCGCCGGCAAGTACCTGGGCCCGCGCGTCCTCTTGAAGTACAACGCCTCGCTGGAGAAGTCGGGGACCTACTTCGTGACCCTGGAATACAGGCTGACCGAGCTGTTCCGCATCGTCTCGACCTACGGGCAGGGCGAGGAGGCGTCGGGCCTGGAGCTGAAGTGGCTGCGGCGCTACTGACGCCGGGCGCTCAGTCCAGCAGCGCGTGCGCGCTGCCGAGGGTCGCGTAGACGGCGTCGTTGCCGCCGGCGGCGCGTGCGTAGGTCAGCAGCACGGGGCCGAGCAGGGTGCGCGCCCCCAGGAAGACCGAGCCGCAACCGCGCAGGTCGTCCAGGCCGGCCCGGGTGGCCGGGCGCCAGGCGTTGCCGGCCTCGAGCAGCAGGCCCGCGTACCACTGCGTGGCGTAGGGACCCGCCCGTCCGCCCAGGCGCGTGTACCAGCCCGCCGCGGCGATGCCGTAGGCCTCGCCCCGCAGCTGTTCGCGCTGGTAGCCGGCCAGGCGACCGAGCCCGCCGGCGGTGAACATGGCGAACTCGGGGAGGGTGCCGCCCAGGCGGGTGCCTCCCTGCAGGCTGCCGGTGAAGGTGCCTTCGCCGGGCGATGTGGCCAGGCGCACGATCCCCTCGAGGGTCCCATGGTCCAGCTGCGGGCCGAGGCCCGGCAGGGAGACATACGCGCGCACCGTTCCGTCGAGCCCGTGCCGGGGGAAGACCGCGGCGTCCATCACGTCGATGGTCGTCTGCAGCATCAGGCCGCCGCGCCGGCCGCTGACCTCCGTCAGGTTCAGCCCGGTGCGGCCGGCCGTGCGCAGGTAGCCGTGCAGCAGGCCGGCCCGGATCTCGCCCGCGCGGCCCAGGCGCAGCCCCAGGTGGCCTTCGAGGTGGTAGTCCTTCTCGAGGTAGTCGCCCCGGCGCACCAGGTCGTCGTACCAGGACCGCAGCCGGTTGCTCATGGTCCCGCGCACGGCGAAGAACGTCCGCCGGGACCAGCCCAGGGGCTGGTACCACTCGGAGCGCACGGCGTCGGTCTGGCCCAGCTGCAGATCCGTGCGCACCTCGCCGCCCCAGACGTTCAGCTCGAGGGCGGTGATGCGCGCGCGGGCGTTCAGCTCGCTGCGCCCGGCCTCGCCGCCCTCGTAGGCCAGGCCGAAGTTCAGCACGTACGGCTCGTAGGGCTTGCGGTCCGCCACCACGGTCAGGGTTGTCGTCTCACGACCGTCGGCCGGTGCCCGCGTCAGCTGGAAATCCACCAGCGCGAAGACGCCGAAGTCATAGATCTGCGTCAGGTCCTCCTTCAGCTCGTCGAAGTCCATTTCCCGGCCCTCGTGCCGGCGGAGCAGGCGGTGCAGGTGCGCCACGTCGACCGAGGCATCGGTGTGCACCGCGACCCGGTCGATGGTGATCGGGCCGGGCGGCGGCGGAACGTGGCGGGCGAGGTGCCGGGCGTAGGCGGCCTCGTCAAGGGCCAGCGGCGCCAGGACGGCGGCGGCGGCGCGCGTGGCCGCGGCGCCGGCGGCGAAGGTGTCGGTGACGCGCGCGAAGTCCCGGGTCGAGACATCGCCGGGATCGGGCCGGAGCACGATGTCCGCCAGAGCCAGCTGCGGCACCACGTTCTGCCGGGCCTGGATCAGACCCGTCTGCTCGGCGATGCCGATGAGGGTCTGCAGCCGCGCGGCGTCGGTGCTGTCCGGCAGCTGCCCCACGTCCACGGCGATCACGATGTCCGCCCCCATGGCCCGCACGACGTCCACCGGCACGTTGCGGGCCAGGTAGCCGTCCACGAGCAGCCGGCCTTCCCAGGCGACGGGCGGGAACACCCCGGGGATGCTCATGCTCGCCCTGACGGCCTTCAGCAGGTTGCCCCGCTCGATCACCACCACCTCGCCCGTCTGCAGGTCCGTGGCCACGGGACGGAAGGGATAGGCCAGGTCGTCGAAGCTGTCGTGGCCGGCGAGGTGGAGCCGGGGCTCGCGGAAGGCGAAGGACAGCTTCTGTCCGGCGATCAACCCGGGGGCGAGCACGATCCGCCGGCCCTGGAGCCCGAATTCCAGGGGCAGGAAGGACGCGCTGTCGTCCTGCTTGCGCCGGAACGTGCGCCGATCCCGCGCCGGCCGATCGGAGAAGAGATCGTCCCAGTCGACGCCGCACATCTCGGCTTCGATCCGCGCGGGCGGCAGGCCGACGCTGTAGAGGGCACCCACGACGGCGCCCATGCTGGTGCCGGCCACGTAGTCGATGGGCACGCGCATCTCGTGCAGGACCTGCAGCACGCCGATATGGGCGCCGCCGCGGGCGCCGCCGCCCCCGAGGGCGAGGCCGATGCGCGGGCGCGCCTGGGCCGGCTCCTGCGCGGCGTCCGGCCGGGCCGGGGCGGCGGTGGCCGCGGACAGCACGGCCGCCGCCAGCACGGCGAGCGCGCGCCGCCTCACTCTTTCCCCGGGCCGGGCAGGGGACGTTCGACGAGGACCGCGACGGCGTGGGCGGCGACCCGGCAGGCCGGGCCGGCCAGGCCCGGCGCCGCCGCCGGCTCGTGGATGTCGCCCGGCGGCGGGGCGGCCGTGTCCACGAGCAGGTGCCAGGCCCGGCCTGCCCGCGGCGGCGGCGGGGTGAAGGCGGCTGCGGAGCCGGCGGCGTTGAGCATCAGGTGCCAGCGTCCGGCGTCCTGGTCCGGGTCGAGGGTGAAGGCCAGGCGGCGGGAGGCGGGCCGCCAGTCGGGCTTGCCGGGTTCGGTGCCGTGCCAGGTGACGTCGTCGGAACCGTCCGGCCCGCTGACCGTCCACCAGCGGTCCGCCTGCAGCAGCGGGAAGGCGGAGGTGGCCCGCACCAGCAGGCGCACGAAGCGCAGCAGGTCGGCCTCGCTTTCGCGGGCGCTCCAGTCCAGCCAGTTCAGCTCGTTGTCCTGGCACCAGGGGTTGTTGTTGCCCTGCCGGGTGTGGCCCACCTCGTCGCCCATCCACAGCATGGGCGTGCCGTTGGCGCACAGCAGCAGGACCAGGAAGTTGCGCGCCTGGCGCCGGCGCAGGGCCGCGACGGCCTCGTCGTCGCTCGGTCCCTCGACGCCGCAGTTCCAGGCCAGGTTGTGGTCGCTGCCGTCGCGGTTGTGCTCGCCGTTGGCCGCGTTGTGCTTGCGCTCGTAGGCGACCAGGTCGGCCAGGCTGAAGCCGTCGTGGGCGGTGACGAAGTTCACGCCGTGGGAGGGCCGCTGGTGCGGCGCGGCGAAGATGTCGCGGCTGCCCACCAGGCGGGCCATCAACCCCTCGATGGTGCCGGTGTCGCCCCGCAGGAAACGGCGCACGGTGTCGCGGAAGGGGCCGTTCCAGGTCGCGAAGCGGCGGCCCGGGAAGGTGCCCACCTGCTGGAGCCCCGCCGCGTCCCAGGCCTCGGCCACCAGGCGCCGTCCGGCCAGCACCGGGTCGGTGTCGATGGCGGCGATCACCGGCGGCCGGGCCAGGGGCTCGCCGTCGGTGTCGCGGCACAGGGCGCAGGCCAGGTCGAAGCGGAAACCGTCCACGTGCAGGTGCTCGACCCACCAGCGCAGGCAGTCGACGATGGTCCGCGCCACCACCGGATCGTTGGCGTTGACGGTGTTGCCGCAGCCGGTGACGTCCAGGTAGCGGCCCTCGGCGCTGCCCAGGTACCAGGTGGCGTCGGCCAGCCCCCGCCAGCCGAGCGTCGGGCCCTCGGGGCCACCTTCGGCGGTGTGGTTGAAGACCACGTCGATGACGACCCGCAGGCCGGCCCGGTGGCAGGCCTTGACCAGGTCCCGGAACTCGTCCACCGGTCCGGTGGGGGAGCGGTCGCTGCTGTAGCCGGGATGGGGGGCGAACCAGGCCACGGGGCTGTAGCCCCAGACGTTCACCAGGCCGGGCGGCGCGTCCTGGTGGTCGAAGGCGTGGATGGGCATCAGCTCGACCGTGGTCACGCCCAGGTCGCGCAGGTGGTCCAGACGCTCGGCCATGCCGGCGTAGGTGCCGCGGCGGGCGGCATCGGCGCCGCTGGAGGGATGGCGCGTGAAGCCGCCGACGTGCAGCTCGTAGATCACCTCGCGGCCAGGCGGCAGGCGCAGGGGACGATCGCCCTCCCAGTCGTACCGTTCCGGGTCGACGACCACCGCCCGCAGGGCGCTGGGTCCGTTGGGACCGGGCCGGCGGGCGGCCTCCCGGTCCCAGGTGTCGTGGCCCACCACCGCCCGGGCCCAGGGGTCCAGCAGCACCTTCTCCCGGTCGGCGCGCAAGCCGCGGTCCGGATCGTGGGGGCCGTCGGCCCGCCAGGCATAGACCTGACCGTGGCCGGTGTCGGGCAGCAGCACGTGCCAGTAGCCGTCGGTGCGGTTGCGGACCGGATCCAGGGGCACGACCGCGGCGGGCTCGGGGTCCGCCGCGGCAGCGTAGAGCAGCAGCTCGACGGCGGTGGCCGCCGGCGCGTGGACGCAGAAGTTGACGCCCGCCTCCGCCGGGGCCGCGCCCAGGGGGGCGGGCCGGCCGGGCGGCAGGTCGCGGGGGTCGCGTCGGGTGGTCATGGGGTCGGCTCCCTTGTCGTTCAGGTTTCGGCGACCAAGCATAAGCGACCGGACGCGGGGCGTCACGCCCGGCCCGCCCAGGGGCTAAACCTTCGCCGGGACCGGCCGATAGGACCGAATGCAGGAATGGGACGGCGCGCCCCGGCGCGGCCGTTCCCCGTCCGTCGGCCCCGTGGAGCGCCCGATGCTGCTGGAGACCCTCAAAGCCCTGACCAACGCCGGGCGCGACGCCCTGCAGACCGCGTGCGGCCTGGCCGTGACCGCGGAGTCGGTCTCCCAGCTCGAGCAGGGCGGCTTGACCTTCCCGGCCCTGGGCGACCTGGTCATCAGCGGCGGCAGCCTCAACCGGGTCCATCTGGGCGCCGACAGCGGCCTGTGCCGGCGCCTGGCCCAGCTCGACGACCCGGCCAGCGGCCGCGGGGGCTTGGAACTGCTGGCGCGCGCCTTCCTCGATCACCTGCTGGAGGAGATCCCCGGCCGGCGGCCGCGGGGGCGCTTCGCGGGCCTCGCCGTCGAGCCGCTGGCGGTGCGCACCCGCGGCGTGCGCACCTTCGGCTTCCGTTTCGTCACCGCGGCGGGGCAGTTCTTCCTGCTGGTGGAGGTCCCTTCGCGCCTGGAGTATGAGCAGGCCAAGGGCACCGACTTCCTGACGGTCATGGCCGAAAGCTACCTGCCCGACGGCTGGGCCACCCGCAACGCGCTGGCCGGACCCCTGGGCGTGGAGAGCTTCCTGGTCTTCCTGCGCAAGGTCGAGGCCGACACCTACCTCTTCCTGCCCACCCCCGACGGCGAGCCCCACGTGGTCGCCGCCTTTCTGGTCGATCAGTGCAACCACGACGGGGCGCGGGCCCTGAAGTTCGCCCTCAAGCTGCCGGACCACGGCCGGGCACTGCCCTTCCCGGGCACCGAGGTCGCCGCCCGCGTGGGCATGGGCGAGCGCTCGGTCGAGTTCACCGTGCGCTACCTGGGCCGCGGCCTGCACCCGGTGGGCGGCGGCTCCGCGCTGCAGTGCGGCCTGTTCAGCGTGCCCGAGCAGCTGGCGGTGGTGCAGCGGCGTGGCACCTTCCGCATCCCCATCAAGGAGCCCATCCCCGTCGAGCTGGCGCTGGACGACGACGACGGTGGCAACCCGTGGCGCCGGGGGCGCGAGCGGCGCCCCGAACGCCTGCTGCTGGGCACCCTGGCCGACCTGAGCTTCAGCGGCGCCCGCGTGACCCTCGATCGCAACGAGCCCCCCGGCTGCGCGGCCCAGGGGCGACGCGTGGTCTGCAACCTGCACCTGCCGGGCGTGCCGGAGCGGTTGCGCCTGGCCGGCATCGTCCGCCGCGTGGCCACCGTGCGCGTCGAGCAGGAGGATCCCTGCGAGGAGCTGGGCCTGGAGTTCCTGCCCTGCACCCAGCAGGCGCCCGGCGCCCTGGACCGGGTGCGCGACTTCGTCCTCGCGGAGCAGCGCGCCTGGCTGGCCCGCCGCATCCAGGTCGCCGGTGTGGGCGAATGGTGACCGCGCGTCCGGCGGGAACCCGCCGGGCCCCGCTCGCGTAGAAGGACTCCCGCGGCCCAATTTGCCCGCGGCCGACCGGGAGCGGACCATGATCGACCTGGCCAGGCTCAACGACCATTCGCGCCACTTCGCGACCCTGCTGTTCCGGCAGTGGCCCGAGTGGATCCGCCACGCCCGCTTCGACCCCTACGAGGACTTCGAGCAGGAGGCCCTGCTGGTGGAGGTGCCGCGGCCGGTGGACGGCTCCAGCCACGGCCTGTTCATCACCACCAGCGAGTGGGAGATTTCCGTGGGCTTCGGCGAGAGCTTCCACACCCGCTTCGGCGCCGCGGGCGACGGCGGCGGCGACTTCTACGCCGAGGCCCTGGCCTTCATCCGCGACTTCGTGGACGAGCAGGTGGTGCTGGCCACCGCCCGCCAGGACGGCGAGTGGCTGGGGGGCTGGCGCATCGACCGGCGCCGCGAGGACCCGGCGGCGGTCGCGGTGGAGCCGGGGGTCGCGGTGCAGATCCGCTCCTGGCGCGGCACCTGGGACCGCGACCTCGGGGGCTAGGCGCGCCCCGCCTCCCCACACCGGGGCTTGAAACCCGGAGCCATCCCTCCTAATGTCCGGTCCGCGAGAGCCCCCGGGGCTTTCGGCGCCGTGCCCGCGTCCCGCGGGACGCGGCCGCACTCCCGGCACCGCCCCAACCGAGCGGACCAGCGGATGACCCGTTACGCGCGCGCCGTGCTGATCGTCAATCCCGTGGCCGGGCAGGCCCGGGGCCTGCGCCTGGGCCAGCAGCTGCGCACCTCGTTCGAGGAGCGGGGTGTGGTCTGCTCGGTGCGCGTGACCAGCGGCGTGGGCGACGCCGAACGCTGGTCCCTGGCCGCGGCGCGCGACGGCTTCGACCTGATCGTGGCCATCGGCGGGGACGGGACCGTGGGCGAGGTGGTCTCCGGGCAGGCCCGCAGCGAGCGCAAGGTCGCGGTCGCGGTGGTGCCGGTGGGCACGGCCAACGTCGTGGCCCTGGCCCTGGCCCTGCCGTGGTTGCCGGGCATGGCGTCCTCGGCGATCCTCGACGGCCGGGTGCTGGACTTCGACGTGGGCTACCTGCCGGAGCACGACCGCCATTTCTTCCTCATGGCTGCCCTCGGCTACCCGGCCAACGTGATCCAGGACTCGCCGCGGCGCCTGAAGAACCTCTTCGGGATCTTCACCTACCTGGGCGCGGCGATCCGCAACGCCCTGAAGCTGGACGACGTGCGCATCTTCGTCGAGGACCAGGACGAGACGGTGCACGAGTACGTGGGCAACACGATCCTGCTGTCGAACATCGGCAAGATCGGCGACCTGAACCTCAAGGTGACCCCCGACACCAGCGCCCACGACGGCCGCTTCGACGTGACGGTGATCAGCAGCCGGTCCCTGTGGGACCTGTTCCTCGTGATCTTCCGCATGCTGACCTGGCGCTACCGGCCCACCGAACGGCTGCACCATTTCCAGGCCGAGAAGGTGGTCATCGCCACCGACCCGCCGGTGGCCGTGCAGATCGACGGCGAGGATCTGGGCGAGACGCCGCTCGAGGCGGAGGTGCGGCGAGGCGGCGTGAAGTTCATCGTGGGGGACCGCTACCGGCCCGACGCCGACGGCGGCGGCCTGCTGGCGAACTTCCGTTTCAAGGATCTGATGAAGGGGCGCAAGCGGCTGATCGGCGGCTGAGGCCCGCGGGCCCCGGCTCGCCGGATCGCCGCCGGATCGCCGGTCCGCCCGCCGCCTAGTCCCGCTTGCGGTCGTGCTTGATCAGGAAGGTCAGGCCGTCGTCGCCGCGGCCGGCAGGCGCCGGCGCCGCGGGCGCCGGGCGCGGGGTCAGCGCCGGCTCCCCTGCGGCCGCGCCCAGGGCCGCCAGATCGGCCTGCAGCCCGCCCGCCCGCCGGGCCACGTCCAGCCCGTCGGCCAGCACGGCGGCCACGGCGGCGTGGGCTGCGCCGCAGCCGGCGGGTTCGGCGCCGGCCCGGGCCACCAGCCAGTGCGTCCGGTCGCAGACCAGGTGCAGCCAGGCGGGGGCGCCGTCACCGGGTGCGGGCACCAGGGTCAGCTCGCAGCCCCGGGGCGCGGCCGGGGCGGGGCTCAGCACCGCGACCCGGCAGCCGGGCCGCGCAGCCGCCGCGGCCAGGGGCTCGGCCAGCGCCGCCACGACGTCGGGCGAGGCGTGCAGGTGCACCGCACCGGTGGCCCCGGCCACCAGGCCGGCAGCCGCGGCCAGCGCGTCGGCAAAGGTGGCCACCAGCAGGGGCGCCCCGCCGGGTTCGGCCGGGGCGAAGGCGCGCAGCAGGTCCAGGGCCTGGTCGCGTCGGTCCCGGAGCCGGTGCACCACGGCCTCGGTGAAGGCCGCCGGCGCGACCGGCAGGAAGAGCCGCGGCTTCTCCTGCACCACCCGCACCGCGCCCTGGCGCACCAGGCCGGCCATGACCTTGGCCAGGTTGGCCGGGTCGCGGCCCAGCCCCTGGGCCACCCGGTAGCCGGAGACCGGCCCCTCGGCCGCGGCCTCGAGGGTGGCTACGTAGACCTCGGCCTCGGTGGCCGTCAGGCCCAGGTCGCGCAGGGCCTGGAGCAGGGGGGCGGTGGTGGGCATGGCGATCCTCCGGGGCCGGCGCCGCGCCGGGGCGGCGGGTTGTTGTCCGATAACAACACCATTCTCGGCGCGCGGGTTCCGGCCGTCAAGGGGCGATCGCCGGGCGACCGGCCGCGCCCGGTCGCCGGGGCCGGGGTTGGCGGCGGCGCCCTTGGTGATTATCCTTGTCCGGCTTTGCGCGGGCCCCGGCCGCCCCGGCCGGACCGCCGTTCCCGTCCCGACAGGACCGTCATGCAGATCCGCAACGTCGCCATCATCGCCCACGTGGACCACGGCAAGACCACCCTGGTGGATCAGATCCTGCGCCAGTGCCACGCCTTCCGCCAGGGCCAGCTGGTCCGCGAGCGCGTCATGGACTCCAACGACCTGGAGCGCGAGCGCGGCATCACCATCACCTCCAAGAACTTCTCGGTCACCTACGCGGGGGCGCGCATCAATCTCATCGATACCCCCGGCCACGCGGACTTCGGCGGCGAGGTCGAGCGCGTGCTGAAGATGGCCGACGGCGTGCTGCTGCTGGTCGACGCCTTCGAGGGGCCCATGCCCCAGACCCGCTTCGTGCTGCAGAAGGCCATGCAGCTGAACCTCAAGCCCGTGGTCGTGATCAACAAGGTGGATCGGCCCAGCGCCCGGCCCCACGAGGTGCTGGACGAGGTCTTCAACCTCTTTCTGGAGCTGGGCGCCAACGACGATCAGCTGGACTTCCGCGGCGTCTACGCCAGCGGGCGCGACGGCTGGGCCATCGGCGAGCTGGATGACGAGCGCCTGGACCTGGCGCCGCTGCTGGACATGATCATCGCCCACGTGCCGGCGCCGCGGCAGGTGGACGGCCCGCTGCAGATGCTGGTGGCCGCCATGGACCACAGCGACTACGTGGGGCGCATCGCCGTGGGTCGCCTCGAGCGCGGCAGCATCCGCGCCAAGCAGCCGGTGATGCTGCTCAAGCGCGACGGCAGCCAGGTGCGCACCGTGGCGCGCCGCCTGTACGTGTTCGACAACCTGGGCAAGAGCGAGGTGGACGCGGTGGTCTGCGGCGACATCTGCGCCATCGAGGGGCTGGAGGGGCCGGACATCGGCGACACCATCGCCGACCAGGAGCGCCCCGAGCCGCTGCCCCTGATCGACGTGGACGATCCGACCCTGACCATGAGCTTCATGCCCAACGACTCGCCGGGCTACGGCCAGGAGGGCAAGTACGTCACCAGCCGCCAGGTGCGCGATCGCCTGTACCGCGAGGCCGAGCGCGACGTCGCCCTGCGCGTCGAGGACACGGCCAAGGCGGACACCTTCAAGGTCTCCGGCCGCGGCATCCTGCACCTGTCGATCCTCATGGAGAACATGCGCCGCGAGGGCTACGAGTTCATGGTGGGCCAGCCCCAGGTCATCTACAAGGAGATCGGCGGGCGCAAGGCCGAGCCGGTGGAGATCCTCTCGGTGGACGTGCCGTCCGGGTTCGCCGGCACGGTCATCGAGTACGCGGCCACGCGCCGGGGCGAAATGGTCACCATGGAGCAGCGCGGCGCCCGCACCCACCTGACCTTCCACGTCCCCAGCCGCGGCCTGATCGGCTTCCGCAGCCGCATGCTGCGCGCCACCGGCGGCGAGATCGTCATGCACCACCGCTTCCGCCAGTACGAGTACTTCAAGGGCTCGATCCCCGAGCGCACCACCGGCAGCATCATCAGCATGCACGCGGGCAAGGCGGTGGCCTTCGCCCTGGACGCCCTGCAGGACCGTGGCATCTTCTTCATCCAGCCCGGCGACGATCTCTACACCGGGCAGATCGTCGGCGAAGCCAACAAGGACGAGGAGATCCTCGTCAACGCGCAGAAGGCCAAGCAGCTGTCCAACATGCGGGCCAGCGGCAGCGACCGGAAGATGAAGATCGCCCCGCCGCTGCAGATGAGCCTCGAGGAGGCCCTGGAGTACCTGAACCACGACGAGTACGTCGAGTGCACGCCGCAGTCCATCCGGCTGCGCAAGTCCATCCTCGACGAGAACGAGCGCAAGCGCGCGGCCAAGCGCGCCCGGCTCAGCGACCCCGACCAATAGGAGGCGCGCCCATGGTGCTGCTGGAGTTCTCCCTCTACCCCACCGACAAGGGCGCCAGCGTCAGCGCCTACGTGGCGCGCAGCCTGGAGATCATCGACGACAGCGGCCTCTCCTACCGCCTGGGCCCCATGGGCACGACCCTGGAGGGGGAGTGGGACGAGGTGATGGCCGTGGTGACCCGCTGCTACGAGGCCATGACGGTCGACTGCGACCGGATCGCCTGCCAGATCAAGATCGACGCCCGCAAGGGGACCGGCGGGCGGCTGGAGGGCAAGGTGGCCACGCTGAAGGCCAGGACGGGCCGGGACCTGGCCACCTGATGCGCGTCGAGCTCGCGGCACCCGGCTTCGCCACCCACCTGCTGAGCGACCTGACCGACTGGCAGCGCCGGCCCTTGCCGGTCGCCGAGCTTGAGCCCTTCGACCTGCCGGACGACGCCTATTTCGAGTACGCCTGGCAGGACGCCGCCGGCGACCGCCACCCCGACCCCGCCAATCCCAACCCCCGCCTGAACCCCTGGTGGGAGTACGCCAGCAACCTGGCCGGCCCCGCCTGGCGGCCCGACCCGGACGCCGACCCCGGGGACGCACGGCCCCGCGGGCGGGTGCTGAAGCTGGAGGTGGATTCGCGCATCCTGGGCCAGCGGCGCCGGCTGCTGGTCTACTCGCCCCCTGGCCTGGCCGACGCCGAGCTGCCGCTGGTGCTCTTCCAGGACGGTAAGGCCTACTTCGGCTGGGGCAAGGCGCCCCAGGTCTACGACCGGCTGCACGCGAGGGGCGAGGTGGCCGCGGCGCACCTGGTCTTCGTGCCCCCGCAGGAACGGACGCAGGAGTACTTCTTCAACGGGGAGTACCGCCGTTTCCTGCTGGAGGAGGCCCTGCCCGCGGCCGAGGCCCGCGCCCGCTGCGACGGCCGCCGCGTCGCCTGGGGCGCCAGCCTGGGCGGGCTGCTGAGCGCCCAGCTGGCCTGGGAGCGGCGCGACCTCTTCGGGGCGGTGGTGACCCAGTCGGGGGCCTTCCTGTTCTCGCCCGAAACCCGCGACCCCTTCGCCGGGCAGGAGGCTTTCCTGGCCGAGGTGCGGGCCGGGGACCCGACCGGGCTGCGCTGGCACCTGGACTGCGGCACCCTGGAGTGGCTGCTGGCCAGCAACCGCAACCTGGCGGGCGCCCTGGGCACCGCCGGCGCGGATGTGCAGCTGGTGACCCGCAACGCCGGCCACAACTGGATCAACTGGCGCAGCGGCCTGCCCGGAGCCTTCCGCCGCGTGCTGCCCCGGAACTTCGGCTGACCTCAGGACTTGAAAACCGGCCGTCGATATCCCACCATTGCACCGGGGGAGCCGCCTTCGCCGCGACCACGGCGGCCGCACCATCGACATCAACCGTGAGGCAGGACCGCCATGCGCACCGTTTCCGTACTGCTCTTTTCCGCATTCGTGCTGGCTTTGGCCGGCGGGGCCCTGGCCGGGCAGAAGACCTACGGCAAGGGGGTCACCGGCACCGAGACCGTGCAGGTCAGCGAGCTGCTGGCCAAGCCCGACGCCTACATCGGCAAGACCCTGCGGGTCGAGGGCATGGCCGTGGGCGTGTGCTCGCACCGGGGCTGCTGGATCAACGTCGCCGGCGACAAGGAGGGCGAGGTCGTGCGGGTGCAGGTGCCCGACGGCGTGATCGTCTTCCCGCCCGAGATCGTAGGCGACCAGATCATCGCCGAGGGCGTGTGGACGGCCAACGAACTGACCCTCGAGCAGACCAAGGCGGTGTGCGCCGCCGAGGCCCGCAAGCACGGCGACGAGAACTACGATCCCGACGCGGTGACCACCTGCAAGACGCTGTACGCGCTGGCGGGCACCGGCGCCGTCGCCACCACGAAGTAGCGGCGCGATGCGGACATTCCGGAAGGTCTGCCGGACCCTGCACCGGGACCTGGGGTTCCTGGCCGTGGGGCTGACGGTGGTCTACGCCATCAGCGGCGTGGCCGTCAACCACGCCCACCACTGGGACGCCAACTACGAGCGCATCCGGGTCGAGCGCTCCATCGCGGCGCCCGGCCCCGGTCCCACCGCCGAGGTGCAGCCGCTGGTGCTCGAGCGCCTGGGCATCACGGTGCCTATCAAGGGCGTCTGGCGCGCCAGCACCGAAGTGCTGCAGGTCTTCGTCGAGGGCGGCCAGTACGACGTGGACCTGGTGACCGGCCGCGTGACCGAGCACGGCTTCGCCAAGCGGCCGCTCTTCTTCGACGTCAACTTCATGCACCTCAACAGCGGCAAGGCCCCCTGGACCGGCATCGCCGACGCCTACGCCGGCGTCCTGCTGGTGCTGGCGATGACCGGGCCGTGGCTGATCGGCGGCAGCAAGGGGCTCAAAGGGCGCGGCGGCCTGCTGATGGCCGTGGGGATCGCGTTGCCGGTGGTGTACGGGGTGGTCACACGGCTGCGGCTGTAGGCCGGTGGCGTGGCAGGAACGCTGGGTGGCAGCGAGCAGGGCCCCCTGGCCCGGCAGCGAGGCGTTCGTCGCCGCTGAATCGTGGGGCACGTTGCTGGAGGCTGTGCTCCCCGGCGTGCCCTGAGTCCGGTGGGGGGCACCGGCACCGCATACTC